>CAZUUN010000046.1:0-11234 GCA_964622735.1 uncultured Burkholderiaceae bacterium
TGGCAGCTCGCTCATCAAACGCGTGCGCCCCAAACGGCCTGAGTTCAAGTTCATACTCTCAGCGTTGTAAGCTGGCTCAAACTCGCGCACCGAATTAGGGCTAATAAAGTTGCTTTTAGCAATAGAGGTGCGCAGGCCTTTTTTAAAGCGCTCCGTGCCTTCTAGGCTCACAACATTAGCCAAGTGTGCGTCCAGGCGACGCGGCGTTAGCGGCAGCGACAACTCTAGTCCAGCGTATTTGTTTTTGCCGCCTTGGCGCAAGAAGGCATGCACTGCACTGTCGCCGAACCAGCGCGTGATTTCTAGGGTCGGGCCTTGGCTGCCATCGCTGTATTTTTGCGCGCCCGCTTCTAGCCACAGCGTATTTGTGACTTGGTAGCGGTAGCTGGCTGCACCCACCGCAAAGCGATTCGACAAACCCGCTATTTTGTTTTGGCTGCGTTGGTAGCTGCCACCGCGCAGGCGCAATACGCCTTGCTGTTCCGGCGTGAAGTAATAGGCTTCGCCCTCAGTACCCACATAATCGTAGTTGTATTTGCCCACGCCCACGCTGGTGTAGACCTGTGGATGTAAGAAGGCGCTGTATTGCAGATTAATATTTTTCAGTCCGTTGCGCACGCGAGCGCCACCTAAAAAACCATTGGGCTTGAACAATTCAGACTCTGCCACTCGCGTCAGGAAGTTGGCTTGCAGCTCCAGTCCACTGCTGCCCAGCGGCGCATTCACTTGCCAGTTAGCAGCAAGCGAATAATCGTAAACACCCAGCTCAGTGCCTATGGCGTGTATCAATTCAGGCTTGAGTGTGATGCGCGCGCGGGTATAAGGCGTTGCTTTGGCATCGAACCAATCAATGGCGCTGCTGCGGTAGTCGGGCGCAGTTTCGTACTCCAGGCTGGCTTCCAGCGTCGCTTGCGAGCATTGGTCGCGTAAATATTCGCGGTAAGACTGGCGCGCCACGGTGGTGGCGTAATAGATTTTGCCGTTTTTCAGGGTGACTGCGCTCAAGCGCTCGATCTCAGTGGGCGCCATTTCAGCCGCCAGCGCCAGCACCAGGCCGATGGCATCGGCTTCGTTTTGTTTGTATTGGTGGTTTTCGTATTCCACCCACAAGCGCTTGTCTTGTTTGCCCACGCGCACCCGCTCTAGACCCAGCTGTTGCAGCGCTTGCTGCAGCGCAGCAATATCACGCGTGCTAGGCGCAATCGGCGCTAGCGGCGCAACAGCCGCAGCATTCAAGGCAAATTGGCTATAGCTGCTGTTGCCATGCAGCGGCACTTGCAGCCCGACTTGCACGCCAGTTTGTTTGTGATTGCGGCCAAAACGATCGCCAAAAGCGCTGCTTTGGGTCAGGGTTGCGCTGACTTGGGATTGCGCCAATACTGCAATCGGCGCGCTGGTGTAACGCAGGCCGGCTAGCTTTCTTTTATTGGCGTATTCGGCCATGACAGCCAGACCAGTCTCGCCCACAGGCACTTCAAGGCCGGCAAAAGCACCATCAAAGGTTTTGGCATTGCCTCCGCCCGGCGTGGCTTTGCCTTTGGCATAGCCCGCGCTCCAATGCACAAACCCTGCCACACTGTCGCTGGCGACGACATAAGCGGCGCCCAGCAAGCGGTTACCTGAAATGTCGTTCACACCCACAGCCAACTTCGGCTGCAGTTCAAAAAACTGCGGTAGTTGCGCCTTGACATTAAAAGACAGGTCGCGCGCACCTTGCACAAAACCGCTGCGGTTATAGGGCAGGTTCAACAGACGCCCATGCAACTCCACATTGGGCAAAATGCCGATGCCAAAATAATAGTTGTCGTGCTCAATAAAAGGGCGATTGGCAAGGTTATTGAACTCGGGCTCGAAATAGTTGCCATAACCGAGTTGCAAATGCCCTTGCGGCAAAACTTGCGCGCTGGGTATAAACAAACCGCCCGTCGAGCCCATGGCGGCCAAGCCACTTTGCTGCGCCTGGGCGGCACTCGCAAACGCGCAGCTTGCGACCGCTAAGGCGAGAGGCAAGATGCGCGGAAAAATCAAAGCAGATGGAGATGACATGGGGCGGGCAAGAGCCTAAAATAAATAAAACTGCCACTGACGGCAGCACGAAGCAAAGCCCTTCATTCTAACGGCCTAGGCCATCTCTAAGAGGTATGGAGCCATGTCTAACTGCTCTTTATGCGACAGCGTCGGCGGCTTCTGGCTGCTAGAGAAAAATGGCTGGCGCGTGGTGCGCGCGCAAGAAGAAAACTACCCCGCTTTTTATCGCGTGATCAGCAACAGCCACATGGCCGAGTGGAGCGAGCTGAGCCCCGAAGCGCGCGCTGCAGGCATGGATTTAGTCGTGGGCGTAGAAGAAGTGCTGCGCGCGCAGTTGCAGCCGCGCAAAATCAATCTCGCCAGCTTGGGCAATGTCGTGCCGCATTTGCATTGGCACATCATTGCGCGCTTTGAGTGGGACAGCCACTTCCCAGCGCCCGTTTGGGGGCCGCCATTGCGCCCCGCGCCTCTTGCGCAGCTGCAAGCGATTGAAACGCAGCTCGCAGCGCTAGACGTCGCTATCGTGCAGCGTTTGGCTTAAACCTAAGCGTGAAACTTTTGCGGCTGGTTTTATAAGTGATTTATTAATCTAGATGCTTTAAAAACTGCCTGAGAAGCTATTAAAAAAGTAGTTTCTAGAGCGCTGTTTTCAGTTGCCGCGTTCAGTTGCGGCTGATGGTCTTGAGCAAATCAGCCTCTAGCTTGGCTCGCGCCACCGCAGCGCGCAAATTCGCGCCATTGAGCAAAAAGGTGTCTTCGACGCGCTCACCCAGCGTCATGATTTTGGCCGATTGCAGATTCACGCCCTGCTCAGCCAAGACTCGCGCGATGTCGTAAAGCAAACCCAAGCGGTCGGCGCAAGCCACGCTCAGCAGCCAATTCTCGCCCGTTTCATCGGGTTCTAGACTGACGCGCGGCGTTAGTGGAAAGTGCTTGACCCGGCGCGAGGTGCGCCCGCGCATAGGCTCGGGCAGCGGCTTGCGCGCGTTCAGGCTCTGCGCCAAATCCGCTTCGACCATGGTTAGCAGCTCCCGGTAATGCTCGGGCATGACCAGCGTCGTTAACTCAAAAGTATCGAGCACCCAGCCATTGGGCGCGGTGTAAATTTTGGCGTCCACGATCGACAAGCTGGCACGCTCAAAATAAGCGCAAATGCGCGCAAACAGATCGTGTTGATCAGGCCCATAAACTAAGACTTGCAGTCCCTCGCCCACGGGCGAAGTGCGCGCAAAGGTGAATACGGACGCAACCGTACTCCCCTCTATGGGCTTGTCCCTCGCAGGCAGCATTTGTTTTTTTGCAACTGCCCGCAACTGCGCAAAGTAAGGGTGCTGCGCCATCAGCTTGGACAAAACGCGTGTGTGCCAAGCGATCTCGCTCGGCTCGTGGCGCAAGAAATAACTCACATCCAGGGTCTGCCAAAGTTGCGCCTGGGCGTCTTGCGGTAAGGCGAGCAAGGCCAAGGTGTCGAGTGCTTGTTTTTTGCGGCTTTCCAACTCCGTTTTCGGGTCGACGGCGCTGCCACCTAAAACGGCCAAGGTGCGCCGGTATAAATCCTCTAAGAGCTTGCCCTTCCACGCCGTCCAAACCTTGGGGCTGGTGCCACGGATATCGGCCACGGTGAGTAGGTAAAGGCCCGTCAAATAACGCTCTGATCCAACGAGCGCGGCAAAATCGGCAATCACTTGCGGGTTGGAGAGGTCTTTCTTTTGCGCCACGGTGCTCATGGTCAAATGCTCGCGCACCAAAAATACGATAAGTGCCTGATCATCTGCCGCAATGCCATGTTGTTTGCAAAACTGGCGCACATCGCGCGCGCCCAAGTCGGAGTGGTCGCCGCCCCGGCCTTTGCCGATGTCATGAAACAAGGCCGCGACCCACAAAATCCACGGCGCACGCCAGCCCGCGGCCAATTGCGAGCAATAAGGGTACTCGTGCGCGTGCTCGGGCAAAAAGAAGCGCCGCACATTGCGCAGCACCATCAAGATGTGCTGATCGACGGTGTAGACATGGAAGAGGTCGTGCTGCATCTGCCCCACGGTATGGCGAAAGACCCACAAGTAACGCCCCAAAACCGAGGTTTGGTTCATCAAACGCAGCACATGCGTGATGCCACTGGGCGCTTGCAAAATACGCAAGAACATAGCGCGGTTGGCGGGGTCGTTCCGAAACTGGGGCCCCATCAGCGCGCGCGCGTTGTAGAGTGCGCGCAAGGTACGGGCCGACAAGCCATGCAGACCGGGTGTCGTTTGGTAGAGGTAAAAAGTCTCTAATATCGCTTGCGGCTCGCGTTGGTACAAATCATCGCTTTGCACATCGAGCAAACCGCCCTTGTCGGCAAAACGGGCGTTGATCGGCTGCATCGCCTCTTGCGCCCCGCCCTGCAAGCGCTCTTGCACATTCAGCAAAATGATTTGGTTGAGCTGCGTCACGGCTTTGGCAGCCCAGTAGTATTCGCGCATCAGCGCTTCGCTAGGGCGACGCGCAGGCTGGGCGCTAGGCGTGCCCGCTGCTGGCGCAAAACCCAGCTTCTGTGCCAATTGGTGCTGGTAGTCGAACAGCAAACGGTCTTCGCGTCTGCCAGCCAGCGCATGCAAGTGGCAACGGATGGTGGAGAGGAAGACCCAGTTTTTTTGCAATTGCCGCGCCTCGAGCGCCGTGGCCAAGCCCAAGGGCACCAAGTCGCGCCAGGTCTTGACACTCATGCTAGCGCGTATGACCCAGAGCAAAACCTGCAAATCGCGCAAGCCGCCGGGTGACTCTTTGCAGTTGGGCTCCAGCTCGTAAGGCGTGTGGTTGAACTTCTCATGGCGCTGGCGCATCTCGCTGCTTTTGGCATGAAAAAAAGCCAAGGGATCGAGCGCCTGTTGACAAGCCGCTTGAAAGTCTTGGTACAGACGCCGCAAACCATTTAAATAGCGCGATTCGAGCATCGCCGTTTGCGTGCTGATGTCGTCTTGCGCGGCTTGCACGCATTCGGCCACCGTGCGGGTACTGGCGGCTATTTCTAAACCCGCGTCCCAGCAGGCGCTTAAGAACGCTGCGGCGGCTTCTTGCAGCGCTGCGCTAGCGGCTGGGGGCAAGAGCAACAAAACATCAATGTCTGAATAGGGTGCAAACTCCTGTCGGCCATAGCCGCCGACGGCGCACAGGCAAGCTTGCGTATCAAGCAAAGGAAAATGCTGCCACAAGCGCTGCAAGTGGGCATCGACCAAGGCAGTGTGCGCGGCCATATAACGCGCCAAGGGGCGTGCCGCGAGGCGGGTTTGCTGCGGCAAGAGCGCCAGCAACTGCTGCCGCTCTTGCGCAAAATGAGAACCGAAGAGGGCGTCATGTGCAGCCATCAAGGCAGCCCTTCATGAGATTACAAACCAGATGCGACGGGTACGCTCAAACGCGCCAAGCCTGTTTGCATGGCTGTGGGATAAGGCTGAATGACGCCTTGGTAGCGGATGCTGACCGCTTCGGCCCGCCCCACAATCAAGCGGTAAGGCGCTTTGCCCGTCAAGGGTACGCTGTCACCAGCAAACAAATTGCGGCTCACCAACACGCGGCCACTGGCGTCGGTGACTTGCAGCCAGCTCTCGCCGCTGGCAGTTAAAACCAAGGGCGCAGCCGTTGCCGGCAAAGCGGCTTGAGGAACGGCACTTGACGCAGCACGCGGCGCCGCAGCAGCAGGTGCAGAAGCGACTGGCGCTAATGGCTGCACCGCACTGCGCATAGTCGGCACGGAGTCGTTGGTACTGTGCGTTGGCGCTTGAATTCGGGCGAGCGACTCGGATGCTCCTAGGCCTAACATTTTGAGTAGTTCAGGCAAGAAAGGCATGGCGGCCGCCAATGCAAACAAAATAATGGCAGCCAACCACAAAGGGCGTCTAAACAGACCTTTGCTGGCATCTAGCGACGAGGCCGTTTGCACGCGCCCCATTTGCCCGTCTTCATTGCGCAAAGACTCGCGCATATGCGGTGTGGGCAAGTGCGTAGGCACGGCCACCGGCAAGAGCGCTAACACAGTGCTGGGTTCGAGTTTGAGATGGCGGCAGACGGCAGCAGCTAAAGCGCGGGTAAAAGCCAGATCTGGCATTTCATCCAAGTCGCCAGATTCGAGTGCTTCAATTTTGCGCGTGGGCACTTTCAGCGCACTGGCCAAAGCTTCAGGGTGCATGCCCAGCGCCTCACGCGCTTCGCGGATTAAATCGCCTGCGCTTAAAGAAGCAGGCACGCTGACAGCCGCTTCAGCGACAACGCCCGCCTGCTCAACATTTAACTCGGGATCGGGCTGCGCCGAGAGCACTGCTGGCTCAGATTGCGCCTGTGCTGGGCCCAAAGGTATTTCTGCCTGTTCACTGCTCATCAAAAGCCCCCCGGTCGAGCAAACTAGCCTCATTCGAAGCGGCGAAGCGACTGCGCAACTGCGATGCCAACTGTTGTTCGGCTACGCGATTTTGCAAAGCATGCTCTACGCGCACGCCCAGCCACAGGGTTTCAGCATTCGCATAGTCGCCATTATTGATGCGGCGGATATAAAAGCGCGCTTGCTCATAGTTGCCGCGTTGGTACATGATCAAAGCGAGGTTGTAGCCGCTGATGGGGTTGGTCGGCTCCATCTCAACCGAGCGCCGGAAGCTCTCTTCCGCTTGGGCTTTTTGACCTGCCTCGACTTGGCAGATCCCCATATTCATATAACTGCGTGCAGCACCCGCATAACCTGTTGCTGCGGCTCTTTGAAATTGCGCCACCGCTTCACCATAGCGTTTTTGTTGGCAGAGCAGCCAGCCATAGTTGTGCGCGACCAGACCATTGCCCGGTTGCAGCGCTTGCGCTCGGCGAAAGCTGTCCTCGGCAAAAACTTTTTCATCCATGCGCATATAAATCAAACCGCGCAAGATCCAAGCATCCACCGAGTTGGGCACCAACAGCAGCACTTGTTTGATTTCATCCAAGGCAACGGTGGTTTTCCCCTCTTCGAAATAGCCCATGGCTAACTCGTAGCGAATGCGCGCGCGCTTGCTGGCGTCGCTTTCGTCTGAAGCGGTGACCAAATCGCGACTGCCGCCATTATTGCCACCGGCCACGCCCCCACCACTGCGCGCTGCGCAGCCGCTCAAAACCAACAGTGCCACACAGGCAACTGTGGGCCAAGTCCAAGCAAGGGGGAGCTGGTTTTTCTTCATGGCTCAATCGACTTTCTTCAAAGCGGTCGCTGATCTGGCTTATCAGCCTGCCGCTGCAGTTTGATGCGGCTCTCGACCCGGGTTCTATCACGCACATCGCCTGCGAGTTGTCCGCAAGCGGCATCAATGTCATCGCCACGGGTTTTGCGTACCGTGGTGACGATGCCAGCTTGACTCAATACTCGGGCGAATGCTTCGATGCTAGCATTAGATGAGCGCTGCAGACCCGATTCCTTGAAAGGGTTGAACGGTATCAGGTTGAACTTGCACGGCAATTGATGTTTTTCTACCAATGCGAGCAAAGCGCGCGCCTGTTCGGGGCTGTCATTGACGCCGTCCAGCATACAGTACTCCAGCGTAATAAAGTCGCGCGGTGCATATTGTAGGAAACGCTTACAAGTGGCTAACAACTCGTCGAGCGGATATTTTTTATTCAAAGGCACCAAATGGTCGCGCAGCGCATCATCGGGCGCATGCAGCGATACCGCCAAAGCCACGGGGCAATCTTGCCCCAGTTTGTCGATCATGGGCACCACACCCGAAGTAGAGACCGTGACGCGGCGGCGCGACAGGCCATAAGCGTGGTCGTCTAGCATGATTTTGAGCGCTGGCACGAGCGCCGCATAGTTTTGCAAAGGCTCGCCCATGCCCATCATTACCACATTGCTGATGACGCGTTCGCTCGTGCCCAAACGCTTGCGCAGCGTGTGCTCGGCGTACCACAGCTGAGCCACAATTTCGGCGGTGCTGAGGTTGCGGCTAAAGCCCTGATGGCCCGTGGAGCAAAAACGACAGCCGACGGCACAACCTGCTTGCGAAGAAATGCAGAGCGTGCCGCGCGTGTCTTCCGGAATAAACACGGTCTCGATAACATTGCCCTCACCCACATCGAACAACCACTTGGTCGTACCGTCTTGCGAGATGTGTTCGCTTAAAACCTGCAAGGCTTCGACAGAGGCAATGCCAGGCAGTTTTTCGCGCAGCGATTTAGCCAAATCACTCATTTGCGCAAAGTCGTGCGTGCCGCGTTGATGTATCCAGCGGAACAATTGCGTGGCACGAAAACGCTTCTCGCCATGCCGATCGCAGAAAGCGATCATGGCGTTTAAGTCCAGCCCGAGCAGATTGGTCATAGGGTCTCGAAAAAAGAAAAAGGCAGTCGCTAACAGCGCCTGCCTTTTGTTACCGGCGCGGTGAATTAACGACCAGCGTAAGTATTCATGCCTGGGAAGAAAAAGGCAATTTCTACCGCAGCTGTTTCAGGCGCGTCAGAGCCGTGAACGGCGTTGGCATCGATGCTGTCCGCAAAGTCAGCGCGAATCGTGCCTTTGTCGGCTTTTTTCGGGTCGGTTGCGCCCATCAAATCACGGTTGATTTGAATCGCGTTCTCGCCTTCGAGGGCTTGGATCATGACAGGGCCTGAAACCATGAAATCAACCAAGTCTTTGAAAAACGGGCGCGCGCTATGCACGGCGTAAAACTGCTCAGCCTCGCCACGCGAGAGGTGTACCATTTTGGCGGCGATAACTTTCAAGCCAGCGCCTTCAAAGCGGCTGTAGATTTGGCCGATCACATTTTTAGCGACAGCGTCGGGTTTGATAATAGACAGGGTGCGTTCGAGAGCCATTTTGTATTTTCCTAGAAGTGAAATCGTTGCTAAAAATCGAGGGACTTTTTCGCAGCCCCTGATTATAACTAGCTATTGACTAGAAGCCCTCATTCCTAACCGCAGCGCTGACAACGCAAAGAGCTTTTTACATCACCACCGCTTTAGCACCTTTGGGCACCCAGCGCTGACCTTCGGTACCTTCCAAATACTCGCTTTGTTTCGCCAGCGGGTTGTAGAACTGCTTGTACCATTGCCGCGCCTTGAGGAAAGGCCCATCGCTGGGCAAATACATACCAAGGATATTGGGCGCTTTGTGGCGCCAGATCTCAAAGTCTTGGGTAAAGGACAAACGACTTGTTTCTTGAAACATCTCCGCCACGATACGCGCTTGCGGAATAAAGGCAGGCATAGGCTCAGGCGATTTCATCCAAGTGGTGTGCCAAACGCGCAAGCTGCCATCGTCAACGGGTGTGTGGCAGATCAAAATAATCGCGTCGTAAATGCCCGAGATGCGCGTCGATAAAAAGCCCGGGCCATGGTACTCGGCTACCGTGCTGAAGGTCGGGCCCTGTCCCGTTTTCGGGTCGATCATGCGTTTGGGTGTGCCGCTTTGGCGTTGCACCGCAATATGGCCTTTGAAGCTATTGTCAAAACCGCTGACCACCGCACCATGGATGGGCGAGAAGTGAGCGTAGTCGCAAATATTGTCTATCACCTCGGCTTGATGCACGGCTAGCGTGCCAAAGTCGTCGTATGCATTAGGCTGCACCCAAGTGGCATCACTGTGCTCAGGGTAATCGGGCGCGGGCCACAGCGGTGCATTGCCCTCGGGGTCGTGCCAAATCCAAATCGCGCCCAAGCTCTCGTGCACAGGCCAAGACTTGACGCGCGCGGCTTCAGGGATGGGGCCGTCGTGATAAGGAATCTCATTGCACTTGCCATCAGGCCCAAACTTCCAGGCGTGGTAGGGGCAAACAATGTCATCGCCCACGATATTCGTGCCGCGGTTATCAATCACCACATAAGAGGTCGTGTTGTGCGCACCCAAATGCGTTTGCATATGCGGGCAGTAGGCATCGAGCAGCACTACGCGCCCAGTGGCCAAGCCACGGTAGAGCGCGAAGTCGCGCCCAAAGTAACGCAGCGCCAAGGGTTTGTGCGTTAGCTCGTGGCTTTGCGCAATCATGAACCAGCCGCGCGGAAAGGTGAATTC
Source organism: uncultured Burkholderiaceae bacterium (assembly GCA_964622735.1). GTDB lineage: Bacteria > Pseudomonadota > Gammaproteobacteria > Burkholderiales > Burkholderiaceae_C > JAMIFN01. Next base: position 10,025 of record CAZUUN010000046.1, read on the forward strand.
ACCCAAACGGTAGTCTGCGGTTTTTGCCATTCTTTTGTCTCCTGCTTTTTATTTGCTTGCCCGCTCTGGACGCGTCTTTGTTGGCATCATAAACAATCGCCTGCCTTGCTGGCCGGCTCGCCTTTATGCTAACCTTGACCACGCAAAACAGTTAGTCCAAAAAGCCTATGCTTTGCACACAAAAACAGCAATTTAGTGACCACTTGGTCAATAGTTGTTTATAATTTAAGCGTCAACACCCGCAGACCAGCCAGCATTTACAGCGTAAAGGCAGCGTTTTACCCAAACAGCGCCACGATGAAATGCAGACAGCGCGCACTACCAGTGCCCTATTTTTTTCTTGTTAGTTTCTTCATTCACTTAGATTAGGCCCTCGTCATGAAAAACCTCACTCGCACTGAACAAATCGCCGCCCTGCAAAAAGACTGGGACAGCAACCCGCGCTGGAAAAATGTCAAACGCGGCTACAGCGCCGCCGATGTTGTGCGTCTGCGCGGCAGTTTGCCGATCGAATACACCTTGGCCAAAAACGGCGCCGAAAAGCTCTGGGCCAAAGTCAATGGCGGCGCGAAAAAGGGCTATGTCAATGCCTTTGGTGCCATTACTGCAGGCCAGGCCATGCAGCAAGCCAAAGCAGGGTTAGAAGCCGTCTACCTCTCAGGCTGGCAAGTGGCAGCCGACGGCAACAGCTCAGAGACCATGTACCCGGATCAATCGCTCTATGCCTACGACTCAGTGCCCACCATGGTGCGTCGCATCAACAACACATTCAAACGCGCTGACGAAATCCAATGGGGTCGCGGTATCGAGCCGGGCAGCCCCGAATTCATCGATTACTTCTTGCCCATCGTCGCCGATGCCGAAGCGGGTTTTGGCGGCGTGTTGAACGCTTTCGAGCTGATGAAAAACATGATCTCAGCCGGTGCAGCAGCGGTACACTTTGAAGACCAATTAGCCGCGGTAAAAAAATGCGGCCACATGGGCGGTAAAGTTTTGGTGCCCACGCAAGAAGCCATTGAAAAACTGATCTCGGCCCGCTTCGCCGCCGACACCATGGGTGTGCCGACTTTGATTTTGGCACGCACCGATGCCGAAGCCGCCAACCTCATCACCAGCGACCATGATGCCAATGACCAGCGCTTTTTAACGGGCGAGCGCACGCCTGAAGGTTTTTACCGCGTCAAAAATGGCCTGGAGCAAGCCATCAGCC
>CAZUUN010000047.1:0-11228 GCA_964622735.1 uncultured Burkholderiaceae bacterium
CGCAATAGCGCCATGGTGGTTTTGGCTAAACACAAAGTAAAAACGCAATTGTTCGTCGTCGCTGGCGAGAAATGCGCTTGGGTTTCAGTCAACACTTGACATTCATAGCAACCGCCAAGTTCCGCGCTTGGCGCTGACGCAGCAGCCCTTATGGGGCTGCGCGTGAGCACAACGAATCGTATTTAGGAGAGAGTAGAGATGTCACTCAAAGGCAAAAAAATCACCGTTCACGACATGACTTTGCGTGATGGCATGCACCCCAAGCGCCACCAAATGTCGCTGGATGAGATGAAGTCGATCGCTTGCGGCCTGGACGAGGCGGGCATTCCTTTGATCGAAGTCACGCATGGCGATGGCTTGGGCGGCTCTTCACTGAACTATGGTTTTCCGGCGCACAGCGACGAAGAGTATTTGTCGGCGGTTATTCCGCTGATGAAGCAAGCGAAAGTCTCTGCGCTCTTGTTACCGGGCATCGGCACCGTCGAGCACTTGCAAATGGCGAAAGATTTGGGCGTGAACACCATTCGGGTGGCAACGCACTGCACCGAGGCGGATGTCTCAGAGCAGCACATCAATTTGGCGCGCAAGCTCGACATGGACACCGTCGGCTTTTTGATGATGGCCCACATGCACACGCGTGATGGCCTGATCGAGCAAGCCAAACTGATGGAAAGCTACGGCGCCAACTGTATCTACATCACCGATTCGGCGGGTTATATGCTGCCCGAAGAAGTGCGCGAAAAACTCGGCGCTGTGCGCCAAGCGCTCAAGTCTGAGACTGAGCTGGGCTTCCACGGCCACCACAACTTGGCCATGGGCATTGCCAACTCGATCGCTGCGATCGAAGTTGGCGCCAACCGCATCGACGCTGCAGCCGCTGGTTTGGGCGCGGGCGCGGGCAATACGCCGATGGAAGTCTTGATCGCCGTTTGCGCACGCATGGGCATCGAGACTGGCGTGGATGTTTTCAAAATTCAAGATGTGGCCGAAGACTTGGTCGTGCCTATGATGGACTTCCCGATCCGCATCGACCGCGATTCGCTGACCTTGGGTTACGCGGGTGTGTACGGCTCTTTCTTGTTATTCGCTAAACGCGCCGCGGCTAAGTACGGCATTCCCGCGCGCGAGATCTTGCTCGAATTGGGCCGCAAAAAACTCGTTGGCGGTCAAGAGGATATGATCGAAGACACGGCCATGACCCTGGCGCGTGAGCGCGGCTTGATGCCCAAGCAAGCGGCTTAAGCGCCTTGCTGACGAAGAAAAAAGGCGCCTAGAGCGCCTTTTTGTTTGTCAAAAATTGATAGCTGCTCAGGCAGGCTTGACGGCTTAAATTGCCAATTTATTGCCTAAAAATACCCATTTTGACCCTGTGATGTGCTAGAAGCCAAGGTGGCGCCTAGCAACTAGAAAAGTGAGGAAAACTGGATGCAAATTCTTTTTATTGCCGATCCGCTGGCGAGCTTTAATCTGAAAAAAGATTCCACCTACGCCATGATGCGCGAGGCAGAAAGGCGTGGCTGGCAAATCCACAGTTGCGAAACGCATGAGCTGTTTTGGCAAAGCGGCAGCGCAGTGCGTGCGCGCTGCGCGGCGATTGAACTCTTGCCCGCATTAGAGGGTGGGCCTTGGTTTGCGGTGACAAAAACCAGCACCCGCGCCCTGCACGAATTCGACGCGGTGCTGATGCGCAAAGACCCGCCGTTTGACGCCGAATACATTTACACCACGCATGTGCTCAGCCAGGCCGAGCGTGAAGGCGCTTGCGTTTTAAACCAACCCAGCGCCCTGCGCGAGCATCCCGAAAAACTCGCCTTGATGGAGTTTGCCCAGTTTGCCGCGCCGACGCTGGTGAGTCGCAGCATGGCGCAATTGCGTGCTTTTCATGCCGAGCAGGGTGATGTGATTTTCAAACCGCTCGATGGCATGGGCGGCGCGGGTATCTTCCGCATTGGCGCCGATGGCATGAATTTGGGCAGCGTGCTCGAACAACTCACGCACAATGGCAGGCAAACCATCATGGCGCAGCGCTATTTGCCCGCTATCAGCGAAGGCGATAAACGCGTGTTGGTGATTGATGGCCAAGTGCTGCCCTTTGCGCTGGCGCGGATTCCGCAAGGCAATGAAGTGCGTGGTAATCTGGCCGCTGGCGGTAAGGGTGTGGCCATGCCACTCACCTCGCGTGAGCAAGAAGTGGCCGAGCATTTGGCGCCGATTTTGCAGGCGCGAGGCCTGACTTTGGTGGGCCTAGACATGATAGGCGGCTACCTGACCGAGATCAATGTCACCAGCCCGACCTGCTTTGTTGAAATCACCGAGCAAACGGGTCTGGATGTAGCGGCCCGCATGATGGACGCGGTAGCGCGCCTTGCGCGTGCGGCTAAGCCTTAAGGGTTATAGCGCGCGCGGCGTTTTTTCTTAGATGCGGCCTTGGGCGCAGCGGGCGCCACTGCCAAAGGGCGTACGCCAGCGTAATGACCGCCAATTTGGTCGATGCCGCTACAGTCTGTGGTGCTGGTAGAGAAAACCAAGTGACCGCCCGGCACGCGTGCAGGCACGGTCTCGTGCAACTCCATGCGCATGTTCACGGGCGCTTCAAACTTGTCGTAGACCACTTCGTTCACGCTGTTGTACAAAACATAACAGGCCATGGCGCTAGGGGCAAGACTAGACAGCGCAGCGAGGAGGGCGAGGGGCAGTAATTTTTTCATGGCGTCAGTACTCAATTTCAAAACCGGATAAGGCTTTCATTCTGCGCAAAAAACGCGGGTACAGCAAGTGATCGGGCCTGTGTCGGCCGCCAGATGGCACTAAAGCGACGAAAGGCCAGGGCTGCGCTCAGGCCAAGAAACGGTTGGTCAGCGGCATGCGCCAATCGCGGTCAAAGTTGCGGCGGCTCACGCGCGTCCCCGGCGCTGATTGCGCGCGTTTGTATTCACTGTTTTTAATCAGGCGCAGCAAGCGCTCGACCAGAGGCGCGTCAAAACCCGCCGCGATGATCTCGGCCGCTGACTCGTTGTGCTCCATATAGCGCAGCAAAATGGCATCCAAAATATCATAGGGCGGCAGGCTGTCTTGGTCGGTTTGCTCAGGCCGCAATTCGGCCGAGGGTGGCCGTGTGATGATGCGCTCAGGTATGGGCGCGGCACCCGTGCCATAAGGGTCGTGCTGATTGCGCCATTTGGCCAGTGCAAAGACTTGGGTTTTGAGCACATCTTTGAGCGGTGCATAACCGCCGCACATATCGCCATAAAGGGTGCAGTAGCCCGTGGCGTATTCGCTTTTATTGCCCGTGGTCAGTACCATATCGCCAAATTTATTCGACAGCGCCATCAGCAGCAAGCCGCGTATGCGCGCTTGCAGGTTTTCTTCTGTCACATCTGGCGCTAGGCCGGCAAACTGCGTAGCCAGCGCCGCCTGAGCTGTGGCGAGGCTGGGCGCGATCGGGATTTCTTCGTAGCGCACACCCATGCGGCGCGCCATTTCGGCCGCATCTAGCCAAGAAATCTCAGCCGTATAGGGCGACTGCAGCATGACGGTGCGCACCTGCGCCGCGCCCAAAGCATCAACCGCGAGTGCCAACACCAACGCCGAGTCGATGCCGCCGGACAAGCCTAACAACACGCCTTTAAAACCGTTTTTGCGCACATAGTCTTGCAGCCCCAAGACGAGGGCGCGCCACAGTTCTTCTAGCGGGCTGGGCCAAACGGCATCAGAAGCTATGTTTTTAATAGCTGCTCTGGCAGCTTTGATGGTGCCACTAGCCTCTATTTTTATAAAAAGCATGTCTGCGGCAAAGCAGGCCGCTTGCGCCATCACATCGCCATTTGGCGCCAGTGCGAACGAGGCGCCATCGAAGAGCAAATCGTCTTGGCCACCAAACAAATGCGCATAAACCAGTGGCAGCCCGCAAGCGTCGGTGATGGTTTGCATCTGTTGGATGCGCTCTAGCGGTTTGCCTTGGTGGTAGGGGGATGCGTTCAGAACTAAGAGCGCTTGCGCGCCCATTTGTTGGTACGCGCGTGCGGGCTCAGGCCGCCACGCGTCTTCGCAAATCAAAACCCCGAGCCCGATGCCATCGAGCAGCAGCAGTTCGGGACAGGTGTCTTCGGCGGGTAAAAAATAACGCTGCTCGTCAAACACACCGTAATTGGGCAGCAGTTGTTTGCGCCAAGTTTGGGCGATAACGCCGTCTTTTAAATTGCTTACCGCATTGAAAAAAGGCCGGGCAGCGCGGGCATCATCCCAAACGCCGCTGGCGTCTCCGGCCTCGTGGGTGGGGTGACCCACCAAGACTTGCAGGCCGGGCGCGGCCACATGTAAGTCGCGCGCCAGCTGGGCCAGCGCCGTCTCGCAAGCGGTGACAAAGACGGGGCGCAGCAGCAAATCTTGCGGTTGGTAGCCGCAGAGCGAGAGCTCGCTTGTCAGTAGCAGGCGGGCGCCGCGCGCCTGCGCTTGCTGGGCGGCCTGCACAATCGCAGCCGCATTGCCCGCCAGATCGCCGACGATGGGGTTGAGTTGTGCGATGGCGATAAGGCTGGTGCTCATAAATCAAAAGCTCGGTGTAGGCGCAGCCAGTCAAAGCCTGGCCCTGGGTCTTGTTTGCGTCCGGGTGCAATGGCGTCGTGGCCCGCTATGGCGCGTATCGGGTAATGCATGTGCAAGGCGGCCACCAAGGCATTCAGGCTGTCGTATTGCGCTTCGTCGAAGCGCTCGCCCTCCAAACCTTCCAGTTCGATGCCGATGGAGTAGTCGTTGCAGTTCTCACGCCCCTGAAAACTAGACTTGCCCGCATGCCAAGCGCGGGCATCGCAGGAGACAAATTGCCACGTGTTGCCATTGCGCTCGATGAAAAAATGGGCCGAGACTTCAGCGCCGCGGATGCTGCCAAAGTAGGGATGCGCCTCCCAGTCGAGCTGGTTGCAAAACAGTTGCTGCACGCAGCCCGTGCCGTACTCGCCCGGCGGCAAGCTGATGGAATGGATGACTATTAAATCGATAGCTGCTGCGGCAGGTCTGACGCCGAAATTGGGCGAATCTAGCCTAAAAGCATGGCGCCACCAGCCTTGCGCAAAGCTGGCGTCAGTCATTGCCACCACCATCAATTTGCAGCTGCTGCATGCGATAGCGAATCTGCCGCAAGGTAATGCCCAAACGCGTTGCTGCTGCAGTGCGGTTGTTGCGGTTTTCTTGCAGCGCGCGGATCAAAATCTCGCGCTCAATGGCATCAAGGTAGGCGGTTAAATCACTGGGCAAGCTAATTGGGCGCGGGTTGCTTGGGCTACTCGCTGGCTCGTTGGGTTGGGCGGCAGTGGGTGCAGGCTCGGGCGCTGCTGCGGCCGCCATAGGGGCTGGCTTGCTGGGCACGACTGCCGGCACACTTTGTGCTGGCGCACAAGGCAAGCTGCTCAAATCTTCCATTTCCAATTCAGCCCCGTCGCTCATGGCCAAGGCGCGCTGCAAAATATTCTCTAATTCGCGCACATTGCCGGTGTAGGGCTGTTGCAGCAGTAGCGCCTGCGCACGCGCAGACAAAGGGCGCGGCGGCAAGCTGGAATCGGCTGCGATTTTCTTCAGCAAGACGGCGGCAATCAAGGGGATGTCTTCGCGGCGTTCGCGCAGCGGCGGCATCAGCAGCTCGATCACATTCAGGCGGTAATACAAATCTTGGCGAAAGCGCCCTTGCGTGACGGCCAGCCCCAAATCGTGGTGGGTCGCGCTGACGATGCGCACATCCACGGCCTCCTCTTTCGTCGCGCCCAAAGGCCGCACTCGGCGCTCTTGAATCACCCGCAAGAGCTTGGCCTGCATAGCCAGAGGCAAATCACCTAGCTCATCTAAAAACAAAGTGCCGCCATGCGCGGCTTGAAAAAAACCCTCGCGGTCGGCGATGGCGCCGGTGTAAGAGCCTTTGCGCGCGCCAAAAAATTCTGCTTCGAGCAGATTTTCAGGAATCGCCCCGCAGTTAACTGCCACAAAAGGGCCGCTGGCGCGTTGGCTGCAAGCGTGCACGGCCAAGGCGGCGAGCTCTTTGCCTGTGCCGGATTCGCCGCGTATCAAAACAGGTGCCATGCCGCGCGCGGCTTTGACGATTTGCTCGCGCAAAAGACAAATGCTAGGGCTGATGCCGACGATGCGCTCAATCGCCGCGCGGTGTTGCTCTTGGGGCGCACAGTCCCTGTTCGCGCTGTTTTTGGTACTGCTGGCTGTTTCGAGACCCGTCACTTCGGCTTGCATTTCAGCGATCGCCGCTGCCACCACATGGCGCAGTTGCGGCAGATCGACGGGTTTGCTCAGATAGTCAAAAGCGCCCGCTTTGAGTGCCTCGACCGCGTTTTCAGCCGAGCCATAGGCGGTGATGACGATGGCGCGCTCTTTGCGTCCCAGGGCTTGTAGCGTTTGCAAAACCTCGATGCCCAAGCCATCGGACAGGCGCATATCGGTGATCACCGCCGCGAAAGTTTTTTTACTCAGCAGCTCTTTGGCCGCTGTGACGGAGGCAGCCGTGTCGACCACATAACCCGCGCGCAGCAAGCTGAGCTCGTAGAGCTCGCGCAGATCGGGCTCGTCATCAATCACCAAGACATGAAAAGGAGGAGTGGACATGGATTAGAGGACGGTATTTTCAAAACCCATTTCAGCGGGCAAATCCCAGTTCGCGCGCAGACGCACGACAAACTCGTTGCCAGGCTGGCCATGGTGGGTACTGGATTGATAGTGGATTTTGGCGCCGTGGCGCTCGCATAACTGACGGCAAATATACAGGCCTAAGCCGCTGGAGCGACTCTCGGACGAGAAAAAGGGCTCGAAAAAATGCTTTTGCAGGCCCGTCTCTATGGGCTGGCCATCACTCCAAACGCTGATTTCGTGCCAGTGCTCGTCCACAGGGTGCAAATGCAGCACGATGGCGGCGTTTTGCAAGCTGGCATAACGCAGGGCGTTGTCCAATAGATTGACCAAAATTCGGCGCAGATGGTCGGCGTCGAACCATGCGTACAAATCGTCTTCAGGCACTTGCACCAACAGCCGCGCACCAGCCGCATTTTGCACCTGCCATTCGGCACCTATGCGCGCGACTAAGGGCTTGAGCGCCAGCACGGTGGAGCTGTCAGCACCTTGCTCTTGCACGCGCGCCACATCTAAAATTTCATCGACGATGCGACCCAAACGCGCGGCATTGTCGCGAATCATTTTGCTCAGGCGTTTTTGCGTTGGCGGCAACTCGTCTTCAGCCAGCAAAGCGTTGGCGTGGCTGATGGCGGCTAGGGGATTGCGAATCTCGTGCGCCACGGCGGCGGACATGCGCCCCATGGCTGCGAGCTTTTCGGTACGCACGCGCGCTTGCTGTTCGCGCAGATCTTGCAAAAACACGACGCAAAATTGCAAGCCCGTGTGCTGGCTGTAATCCTCGCCGGTGAGCTGCGTTTGTACCAGCAGGCGTTGCGGCGCGCCAGGTTGCGTATTGCCCGTTGGTATGAACTCGATCTCTAGGCTTTGATTGCGCTTTTCGGCAAAAGTTTCTGCAATGATGGCCACCAAGCTGCGGCTGCCCTGCATGGGTGCTAAATCAAACGCGTGCACGCCGTCAGTGGCGGTCGTCGCATGCAGCCCCAGTAATTGCCGCGCCGCTGGGTTCGAGTTCAAAACATAAGCGCTGCGATCCACGATCAACACCCCGCTGGGCATGGCTGCGATGATGAGCTGATTTACCTCGCCTTGGGTTTTGGCCAAGAGCTGCGCTTCGCGATTGGTTTTTTCCTCGCGGTCTAAGCGGCTGGCAATTTGGCTGCCCAAAAAAGCCAATACAAAAAAACCAATCCCTGACACAGCCGCTTGCGCAATCTGCGTGCTGCTGACATTGCTGTCCAAGCTCAAGGCCCAAGCATTGGCCAGCAAAAAAATCGTCACCAAAGCCGCAGTGCCCAAGGCTAACAGGCGTGAGCCAAGAATGGCGGCTTCTAAAACGGGCAGCGCTAACAGCGCTAAATAGCTGGCCGAGCCGCCCTGCGCAAAGTGCAGCGAGCCGAAAGTGAATAAATCTAAGCCGATGACGGTGAGCCAGATGAGGCTGAAGCGGCGCAGCAACGGCGTTTGTCGTATGAATAAGCGCGCCGCAACAGCCAGCACAAAATAGCTACCAGCGATGGCGTAAATTGACCAATGCTGCTTGCTGGCCGCCAGTATTTTTTGCAGCCCCAAGACCGAGAGCAGCAGCATGCCAATCAAAACGCGGGCGGTTAAGAAACCCGCCCAAATGCGCTCGTAGGGATTCTCGTTGGTTTCATTCACCAACTCGCGCACCAGTGCATGCGGCGCAGCCTGGGCTGGCGCAGCTTTAGATGCGGTGTTGTTCGGCATGCTGGGTGCTGCAAAAGGTTTGTTCGCTCTGCATCAAAGCCTCATGCTGCGGAATGTACAAGCCGCAGTGCGCACAGGCCACCATGGCTTGCGACAGCGCGGGTTTGCTGGGTTGAGCAGCGCTCGCCGCGGGTGGCTGTACCCGCGCTGCACCGCCTAGCAGCCTGCGCAGCAGTTTGAGGGCGAAGTAGGCAGCACAAGCAAAAACCAATGCACGGAGCAAAAAACTCATGCGGCACCTCGTTTCAGTAAAACCTCTAAAACAAAGTGCGAGCCGACATAAGACAGGAATAAGAAGGCGGCGCCGGCGTAGACCATGCGCACCGCTTTACGCCCGCGCCAGCCCAGCCAACGGTGCCCTGCCAGCAAGGTGGTGAAGGTTAGCCAAGCCAACACGGCAAAGACAATTTTGTGACTCCAGCGCAAGGCTTGAGCCGACAGCTCGCCATCGGCAAAAAACAAAGCGGCAACAAAAGAGGCCGTCAAAACGATAAAGCCGGCAAAAACAAAAGCGAACATCAGCCTCTCGAGTGTCATGACGGGTAAATCGCCAGTGAGCAAATTGCTGCTTTTGGGGTGACGCAAGTGCGCTTCAGCGCTTTGCATCAGGCCTGCGTGCAAAACGGCACAAGCAAATAAAGCGTAAGCGGCGAGCCCCAACGCAATGTGCACATCCAGCCCAGTGGTGGCGTTTGACTGCGTGGGCGAACCGGGAAAGAGGTAGGCCAAAACAACAGTCGCCATACCCAACCAAGCCAGCGCGACGCGCGCGCGCAGTTGCGGCAGCAAGCGGCTCTCGGCAATGTAGACGATGAGCACCAACCAAGCGGTGATGGAGAGCGCTGGGGCAAAGCCAAAGTGCGCTGGTTGCGCCAGTAAATAGCTGAGCAATAAAACGCCGCCATGCAAAAGCGCAGCCAGTACCAAGCTCGTACGCAAGCCGGTGGGGCTTAAACGCGCGCCGCGCACCGCCAAAAAGCCGTAGCAAAGGGCTGCTAAAGCAGTCAAAACAGGCGTGGCAGATACAATCATGGGTCAAGTATATCGATAGTTCTTTTTAGGCGCTTCTCCTATGGCTTCAGCCCTGACCGAAAAATTCTCCGCCCTCATTAAGACCATCAATGGCCAAGCGCGCATTACCGAGAGCAATGTGCAAGACATGCTGCGCGAAGTGCGCATGGCTTTGCTCGAGGCCGATGTGGCTCTGCCCGTGGTGCGCGACTTTATTGCGCGGGTCAAAGAAAAAGCTTTGGGTCAAGAGGTCATAGGCTCGCTCAAACCGGGGCAAGCGCTGGTTGGCATCGTGCAAAAAGAGCTGATTGCGACCATGGCTGGCGTTGATGCCAATGGTCAAATTTTGCCGCCGCCTGATATCAATTTGGCAGCCCAGCCGCCGGCCGTGATTTTGATGGCGGGTTTGCAGGGCGCGGGCAAAACCACGACCACGGCAAAACTGGCCAAGTATTTGATTCAAAAGCGTAAAAAGAAGGTTCTCACGGTTTCGGGCGACGTTTATCGCCCGGCTGCGATTGAGCAACTCAAAACCGTGACGGCGCAAGCGGGAGCGGAGTGGTTTGAGTCCAATCCGAGTCAAAAGCCGCTGGATATTGCCAAAGCGGCACTCGACTTTGCGCGCAAGCATTATTTTGATGTTTTGTTGGTGGATACGGCCGGTCGTTTGGCGATCGACGAAGTGCTGATGCAAGAAATTCAGCAATTGCATGCCGCCCTGCAACCGGTAGAGACGCTGTTTGTGGTCGATGCCATGCAGGGTCAAGACGCGATCAATACCGCCAAAGCGTTTAAAGAGGCGCTGCCGCTGACGGGCATTGTGCTGACGAAGACCGATGGCGATTCGCGCGGCGGCGCGGCCCTGTCGGTGCGTTATGTCACTGGCGTGCCGATTAAATTTGCGGGCGTGAGCGAAAAAATTGACGGCCTAGAAGTCTTCGATGCCGAGCGCCACGCGGGCCGCATTTTGGGCATGGGTGACATCGTGGCGCTGGTCGAGCAGGTGAGCGCCGGCATGGACTTGAAAGCCGCTGAAAGGCTGGCGAATAAAGTCAAAAAAGGGGAGGGCTTTGACCTCAACGACTTCTTGGGTCAGCTTGAGCAGATGAGCCAAATGGGCGGCTTGTCTAGTCTGATGGAAAAAATGCCGACGGAGATTGCCAACAAAGCCCAGGGCGCGGATTTGGACAAAGCCGAAAAAGACCTGCGCCGCAAAAAAGGCATTGTGCAAAGCATGACGCTGCAAGAGCGCAGCAAGCCGGAAATCATCAAAGCCACCCGCAAGCGCCGCATCGCGCAAGGCTCGGGCGTGCAGGTGCAAGAAGTGAACCGTCTGCTCAACGAGTTTGGGCAGATGCAGCAAATGATGAAAAAGCTGCAAGGCAACGGCATGATGAAGATGATGAAGAAATTAGGCGGCATGAAAGGGATGAAAGGGCTGGGTGGTATGCCTAAGCTGCCGTTTTAAGCCGGTTGATGAGAATATATAAGAAATTGGTCTTTTAATCCGTTAAATCTGCCTAAGTAGCTATTAATTTAGGACTGTCCGACCTGACTTTTGCGGTTTAAATAGCCGGAAAAGGATGAAATAATCGTTGCAATACATGGTTGGCGACTTAGGCGCAAAACTAGTGTTAGAATCCTAGGCTTTCCCGGAGAGATGGCCGAGTGGTTAATGGCAGCAGACTGTAAATCTGCCCTCTAACGAGTACGCTGGTTCGAATCCAGCTCTCTCCACCATGATTTGCATGCGCAGCGTATGGATGGCTGCCCTTGGGCGACATTGGGTTGCGCCGCGCGGACAAGCGCGGGAGTAGTTCAATGGTAGAACCTTAGCCTTCCAAGCTAATGACACGGGTTCG
>CAZUUN010000048.1:0-11107 GCA_964622735.1 uncultured Burkholderiaceae bacterium
CTGATAGGCGGCAGCAGCTCGCGTTCAGGTGGTGGCGTGTGGGTGCCCAATAACCGCTACGCCAAGGCCGCAGGCGTGCAAGACAGCCGCGAAGATGCCCTGCTCTACCTCAAAAACACGATTCCGCCTGAGGATGTGCCGCAAGACCTGCAGACCACCTATATCGACATGGCACCCAAAATGGTCGACTTCTTGCACACGCACAGCCGCGTGCGCTACTGGAGTTTGGAGCACTACCCCGATTACTACACCAATTTGCCTGGCGCACGCACAGGCCACCGCAGCATGGAGCCCGAACCCGTCATGCGCGATGTGGTTGGCGACGACTGGAAGTTTGTGCGCGATACGCACCCCATGATTTCGATGTTTGGTCGCATTTTCTTGACGCAGGTCGAAGCGCACGACATCTCGACCAAGGCCAAAGGCTGGGTAGGCAGTTTGACAAAAATGCTAGCCGGTTATTACCTTGATTTTCCTTGGATTTTCAAGCACAAAACCAGCCGCCGCATGACTTGTGGCGGCGCGGGCGTGATGCGTCTGTATTGGTCGTGCAAAGAGCGCCATATTCCGATTGAGCGCAACACCTCGCTGCAAGAGCTGATTAAAAACGATACGGGCCGCGTGGTCGGCGCCATCATCAGCAAAAACGGCAACCGCGAGCGCATAGGCTGCCGCAAGGCGGTGATTTTGGCGGCTGGTGGTTTTGAGCACAACCAACAAATGCGCGAACAATATTTGCCCGCGCCAACCAATAGCAAATGGTCAGCCGGTTGCGAGAGCAACACGGGCGACGCCATCCGCGCGGGCATAGCTGCAGGGGCGGCGACACGATTCTTAGGCGGCGACGGCGAAGGGCGCGGCGTGGGCGCCTGGTGGTGCACGACCACGCAAGCGCCTGATGACAAAATCCCGCGCTTGGTCATCATCGACAAATCGATGCCCGGCAGCTGCGTTGTCAATATGGCGGGCAAACGCATCGGCAACGAGTCAGAAAACTACATGGCCTATGCGCGCCATTTGTTCAAAACGCATAACAAGCCCGACTCGCATGTGCCCTCTTACATGGTGTTTGATGCGCGCTTTCGCAAAGAGTATATGGTCGCGGGTTTGATGACGGCGCAAATGCGGCCAGATTCCAAATTACCGCAAAGCTATTGGGACAGCAAGTATTTGGTCAAAGCCGACACGATTGCCGAGTTGGCAGAAAAAGCAGGCATTGATGCCGCGGGTTTGCAAGCCACCGTGAGCGCCATGAACAGCTATGCCCAAACGGGCGTTGACTTGGCCTTCGACCGCGGCGGCAGCGAGTACGACCGCTACTATGGCGACACCAAGATCAAACCCAACCCCTGCCTCGCGCCCATTGTGCAAGGCCCGTTTTACGCGCTGCGCGTGGACCAAGGCGACTTTGGGACCAACGGCGGGCTAGAGATCACCACCGACGCGCAAGTGCGCAGCAAAGATGGTGCCGTCATCGATGGGCTGTACGCCATCGGCAACACCGCCGCGGCCATCCTCTCGACTTACCCTGGTCCGGGCTGCACTTTGGGTCCTGCCATGACTTATGGCTACCAAGCGGCCAAACACATCTCGGGCTACCAAGACGCAACATGACTCGCCACATCCCCAGCACCGACGGCCAGGCTTTAGCGCTAGGCAATATTTTTTGTGTTGGCCACAACTATGTGGCGCACATTCAAGAGCTAGGCGCGATTGAGCGTGCCCATCCCATGATTTTTATCAAGCCAACGAGCGCCTTGTGCTTGAGTGGGCAAGACATCCACCTGCCGCACTTCTCGCACAATGTGCATTACGAGTGCGAGCTGGTGCTGCGCCTGGGGTCTGGTGGCAAGAACATCAGCGCCGATGCGGCGCTCGCCCACATCAGCCATGTGGGCATAGGCTTGGATTTGACCGCACGCGATGTGCAAGATGTGGCGAAGAAAAACGGCCTGCCTTGGGCCATCAGCAAGGGCTTTGACAATGCCGCCTGCTTGTCGCCGCTGCTACCCATCAGCGCAGCGCCTGATTTGCAGCAGCTGAGCTTTACCCTGCACCTGAATGGCGAGTTGCGCCAGCGTGGTCATGTGCCCTTGATGATCTTCTCGCCCGCGGCGATCATCGCGTATTTGAGCAGCATCTTCACCCTGCAAGCAGGTGACTTGATCTACACCGGCACGCCGCACGGCGTCGGCGCTATACACGCGGGCAATGACTTGGAATTAGACTTAGGGGGCTTGCTCCAAGCGCATTTCCATGTAGCGGGCTAAAAACAGACGCACAAGCCCATTTTTAGGCATGAAAAAGCCATTTTAAGCCGCAAAACCTGCCTGAGCAGCTAGCATTTTAGCAGTGAAAAAGCCGCAAAAATTGCGGCTTTTTTATTCCATAGCCTGCGACTTTTAAGCCAAGCGCGCGCTGGCATCGGCGGCCAATTGCAGCAGCGCGGTTTTGAATTCGCTCTCGGGCAAGATGGCCAAGGCTTGTTGGGCGAGTTCAGCCTCAGCCTGCGCCAAAGCGCGGGCTTTTTGCAGCGCGCCGCTGGATTTAACCAAGGCCGAAATGCGCGCCAATTGGTCTAAGCCACCGGTTTCTATCGCATGGCGAATGATGCTGGCGTCTTCAGGTGCAGTCAGTTGCATGGCAAAAATCAGCGGCAAGGTCGCTTTGCCTTCGCGCAAATCGTCACCCACATTTTTGCCTATGCTGTCAACTGTGCCGTCGTAGTCCAGCACATCGTCGATGATTTGGAAGGCGGTGCCGACGGCATTGCCGTATTGGGCGCAGGCTTCTTCGGTTGCCGCGTTGCTGCCCGCCAAAACTGCTGCCAAGCGACTACTTGCTTCAAACAATTTAGCGGTTTTTGAACGGATGACTTGCAGGTATTGCGCGACCGTGAGCTGGGCATCGTGCACATTCATCAGCTGCATCACCTCGCCCTCGGCGATGATGTTGGTGGCATCAGCCAGCACCTGCATGATGCGCACATTGTTGCTGCTGACCATCATTTGGAATGCGCGCGAATACAAAAAGTCGCCTACCAACACGCTGGCGGCATTGCCAAAAGCGTTGTTGGCGGTGGCGCGACCACGACGCAGCTCTGACTCGTCCACCACATCGTCGTGCAGCAGCGTGGCGGTATGAATAAACTCAACCACCGCTGCCAAATTGATGCGCTGCTCGCTCTCAACGCCAAGCGCGCGGCTCATCAAGAGCAAAATCACGGGCCGCATGCGCTTGCCGCCCGCCGCCACAATGTAGTGCGAGACTTGCGAGACCAAAGCCACCTGCGATTGCAGGCGCAGCCCAATAAGGGCATCCACCGCTTGCATATCGTCTGCAAGCAGTTGAGAGGTAGAGGGCGATGCGAGGAGGCTCAAGGTGCTAGGGTTGTCGCTGGCGAAAGCGCCAGCGCAAGGGTTCGTTCAGTATCAAAGTGTGTATTGTATTAGAGCGCGGAGCGGCGAGCACTACGGCTTGGCGCGATAGACTTTATTTCTGCAAGCCCTTGGCACCGACCTCGAGCGCGAGCGCCTCGCTGACCGCATCGCGCACCGCTTTCTCCAGCGCCGGTTGCATTTCGCGCGCCATGTTGTTGGCGTATTCCATGGCAATGGCTGCGGCGGCTTCGCGCACCCGGCGCTCCAAAATCACATCGACACGCTGCAAAATTCGCATACTCAGCTGGGCGGCCTGCTGCTGGCTGTCGTCGATACCGGGGCTGCTGACAGGGTTGCTGCCAGTGCTACGAGTGGCCGCAGGCGCGCTTGCAGCAACTGGCGCTGGTGGCACGACAACAGGCTCGTCATCAGGCAAAGTCAAATCGACGCTGATGGCCATAGGCGCGGCAGCGTGGCCGAAGTCGTCAAAGTCCTCCAAGCTGCGAGTGAGCGTGGGGACAAAAGCCGGGGGTTTACGGGGTGAAATCATGGTTAGTGAAAAAATCTCAAATCAGGCTGGGCGCGGCGCTTGCATATCGTGCATTTTTAAAGCGTAGCCGCGCGTTTGGTAATACTTCCAGCGTTGGCGGGCGGCGGCTTTGGCTGCGTCTTGGCTGGGTACCAACTCAATAAAGCGCGGGTAACGCTCAAAACCAGCTACTGGCACATCCACATGGTGCCACTGCAGCAGCACGCGGCTATCGGGCGCGGCAAATTGCAGCGCCTCTTCGGGTGTGCACAGCACCAAGCCACCTGCGGCTTGCAGGGCCGCGTCGTCGCGGGCAAAGCTGTGCGCCCAAAAGCTGCTGGGCGTTTGCGCCCACAGCGCTTGGCTCAGCTCTTGCAAAAATGCATCGGGCGCAATCAATACCGCCTTGGCTTCGCTTTTCCAAATTTTTTGCAGCAAGCGCTGCACATGCTCCAGCGGATTGGCGATATTGATATGAAAGGCAATTTCGGTCATGGCGGCTTCAATTACTTACTTGGCCTTCGTTTTGCGCTGGTTGACTTCAAGATCGAGCAGGTATTGCAGCAGCAAGCGCACAGGGCGACCCGTCGCGCCTTTGGCCGCGCCCGACTTCCAGGCTGTGCCTGCGATGTCCAAATGCGCCCACGGCGTATCGCCCACAAAACGCTGCAAGAATTTGGCTGCGGTAACCGAGCCCGCGGCGCGGTCGCCCACATTGGCCACATCGGCAAAGCGCGATTTGAGCGCCTCGGCATATTCATCATCCAAAGGCATGCGCCAGCAGTAATCGAGCGTGCGTTGGCCTGCGGCCGACAATTGCGCCGCCAGCACTTCGTCGTTGCTGAACAAGCCCGAGCGCACACCGCCCAGCGCGATCACGCAAGCGCCGGTCAGTGTGGCGATGTCGATCAAGGCGGCGGGCTTGAAGCGTGCCGCATAGGTCAGCGCATCGCACAAAATCAAACGGCCTTCGGCATCGGTATTCAAAATCTCGATGGTGCTGCCGTCCATGGCGGTCACCACATCGCCGGGCTTGGTGGCGTTGCCAGCGGGCATGTTCTCGCAAGACGGGATCAAACCCACCACATTGATGGCGGGGCGCAGCAAGGCCAGCGCTTTGAACACACCCAGCACACTGGCTGCGCCGCACATGTCGTACTTCATCTCGTCCATGGCCGCGCCCGGCTTGAGGCTGATGCCGCCCGTATCAAAGGTAATGCCCTTGCCCACCAGCACCACGGGCGCCGCTTTGGCCGCGCCTTTGTATTGCAGTTGAATGAACTTCAAGGGCTCAGTCGACGCTTGTGCCACTGACAAGAAAGAACCCATTTTCAGCGCCTCGACCTCGCGCTTGCCCAGCACTTTACAGCTGATAGCCGCACTGCCTTTGGCGATTTTTTGCGCTTCAGCAGCGAGCCCAGCAGGCGTGGCGTAGTTGGCGGGGCGGTTACCCATTTCTTTGGCCAGGGCCACGCCCTCAGCCATAGCAACGGCTTGGGCAAAGGCCAGCTTCTCAGCCGCGCTTTCGGTCTCGCTATAAAAATGCAGGCTTTGTTTGGCTTGCATTTTTTTCTTGCTAACAGTCGTGTCGTAGCGGTAGCAGCTGTCGCTGGCACCCTGCAGCGCTGCGCCCACATGGGCAAAACCCGCCAGCGCGATGCTGGCTATGCCATCGGCGCTGCATTGCGCCAGTGCCGTTTGGGCGGCGGCGCGCTCTTCAGTCGGTGTGCCCTTGCCCGTGCCCACCACCAACAAAGTGCGGGCCGCCAAGCCTGCAGCCTGATAACATCGCAGCATGCTGCCTTTGGCGTGGGTAAAATCTTTAGCAGCCAAGGCCTGCGCGATCAATTTGCCGATGGCGTCTTTACCCGGTTGATAGGCTTCGCTGACGCCAAAAATGAGGGCATCGGCTTTGATGGCTGCGATGTTTTTGCTGCTGTGTAGTTGGTGTTTCATAAAGCGCCTAGGGTTTCATTGCAAAGGACTTGTGTCTTGATATTTTATGCCTCGATACGGCGCGAACTGGCGCAGAGCTTTACCGCCACGCTGATCGTGCTCTTGACCATCGTCATGACCATGATGCTGATCCGCACCCTGGGTCTGGCTTCTAAGGGCAGCGTCAGCCCGCAAGACATCTTCTTGATTATGGCCTACCTGACCATGAGTTTCTTGCCCATCATTTTGACGCTGAGCCTGTTTTTGAGCGTCACCAGCACCCTCTCGCGCCTCTACAAAGATTCGGAAATGGCGATTTGGTTCTCCAGCGGCCAAGGCGTGCTGGATTTTGTGCGGCCGATTTTGCGTTTCTCCTGGCCCATGCTGTTTGCCATCGCGCTTTTGGGCTTGTTTGCATGGCCTTGGGCCAATACCCAAGTCGACATCTTGCGCCAGCAATACGAGCAACGCGGCGACTTGGACCGCATTGCGCCGGGCGAGTTTCAGCAAAACAAAAACGGCAAGCGCGTGTTTTTTGTCGACAGCAGCAGCTCCAGCAGCGCGGGCGGCAATATTTTTATTTATGCGCGTGGCAATGACGAAGACGCAGTCACCACCGCGGGCGGCGGCCATGTGGAGCGGCGCGGTGAAGATGGCGCGTATTTGGTGCTGGAGCAAGGCCAAAATGTGAGCCAAAAACCCGAAACTGGCGAGTACAGCATCAGCCGTTTTGCCAGCTACAGCACCCATGTGCGCGACACGCAAGCGCTGGTGGGCAAAGTCACACCTAGCAAAAACATGGCGAGCCAAGATTTGATGGGCAGCGCGGCAGGCCGCGGCGAGCTGTCTTGGCGCGCGGGTTTGGCTTTGTGCGCCTTTAACTTTTTGCTCATCGGGCTGGCGCTGGCCAAGGGCAATAATCGCAGCGGCAAAAGCGGCAGCATGATTTTGGCGCTGCTGAGTTTTGCGGTTTACTACAACTTGTTGAATTTGGGGCAAAACTGGATCGCCAGCGGCAAGTTGGGGCTGCTCAGCTGGATGCTGCTTTTGCATGGCGGCGTTTTTGCGCTGGCGCTGGTGTTTTTGCTAAAGAAACACTACAACCTCGCCCTGCGCGATGTATTCAAGAAGGCGAGCTAAAACCATGCGCATCATTCGCCGTTTGTTATTCAAAGAAGTCTTGGCCGCCGTGGCCCTGGTTTGCGCTGGCTTTCTTTTACTCTTTGCTTTTTTTGATTTGGTCGAAGAGCTGCGTGAAGTGGGTGCCAGCGGCTACAGCATGGGTCAAGCGCTGTTGTATGTACTGGCGCTCGCGCCCGGCCACCTCTACGACTTGCTGCCCATCGGTTTGTTGATTGCCTGCGTGTGGGTACTCAGCCGCTTTGCGCTCAACTCCGAATTCACCATCATGCGCACCAGCGGCTTGGGGCCTACGCGCGTGCTGGGCACGCTGCTGTCTATTGGCGTGCTTTTTTCGGCGTTGACTTTTGCCTTGGGCGACTACATCGCACCCGCCAGCAATAGCCTGGCCGCGTGGATCAAGAAAGAAAGCAGCGCCAGCGGCGCTTGGCTGCGCGACCGCCACGACGAGGGCAATTACATCGTTCATGTCGGGCGCATCGAGGCCAATCAAAACATGCACGAGATTCAGATCATGGCTTTTGCCGCCGATGGCCGCTTGGTGCAGCGCGTGGATGCTGCCGATGGCCGCATCGCCGCAGGCCAATGGCTGCTGCAAAAAGTACACATCAGCAACTACCCACAAGACTTGCAGGCAGCGGTCCTGCGCGAGAGCCGCGACAGCTACAACTGGGCCACACAAATCACGGCGGAGATGGTGAACACAGCCTTGATCAAGCCCGACCGCATGGGCACGCTCGATTTGTACCGCTACGCTCAGCATTTGAAAAAGAACCAGCAAAACGCCCACACCTACGAAATCGCGCTGTGGCGCAAGCTGCTCTACCCCTTGGGCTGCTTGGTCATGGTTATGCTGGCGCTGCCCTTTGCTTATTTGCACCACCGCAATACGGGCGCGGCCACTTATGTCTTTATTGGCGTAATGGTGGGCATTGCTTTTTATCTGTTTAACAACGTCAGCAACCACATTGGCAATTTGCAAGGCTGGATGCCATGGCTGGCTGCCGCCTTACCCAGCATGGTGTTTGGCGTGGCGGCTTTAGGCATCTTCACTTGGCTGGTGTTGCGGCGCTAGGGTTGCTGCCAGCTTATTTTTAAGCATGTTTTAGCCATTTTAAGCCGTCAAAACTGCCTGAGCAGCTATTAAATTAATACTATTATGTCCACTCCCCGCGCACTTATTTTGCTCGCCCACGGCTCTCGTGATCCACTTTGGCGCGCGCCTTTTGAGCAAATCGCCACGCAAATACGCAGCCAAAACGCGCAACTGTGCGTGCGCACCGCTTATATGGAGCTGTGCCAACCGCGCGCCGAAGAAGTCGTGCCTGAGCTGCTGGCGCTGGATGTGCAGCACATCACCATTGCGCCGCTGTTTTTGGGCATGGGCGCGCACACGCGCGAGGATTTACCCGAGCTGCTGCAAACCTTGCAAACCGCGCACCCGCAAGTGCGCTTTGAGGTTTTGCCCACGCTGGGCGAGAACAGCGCCCTGCTCGCCTTGATCAGCTCACAACTGCTAGACGCGTTGAAAGCCTAACTCTATGAACCTGCAACAACTGCGTTTTGTGCGCGAAGCGACGCGCCGCAAACTCAATTTGAGCGAAGTCGCCAAGGCGCTGCACACCTCGCAGCCCGGCGTGTCGAAAGCCATCCTGGAGCTGGAGCACGAATTAGGGGTGGACATCTTCTCGCGCCACGGCAAGCGCCTGCGCAGCGTCACGGCCGCGGGCTTGGCGCTCATGCCCAGCATCGAGACCATCCTGCGCGAGGTTGGCAATATCAAAAGCATTGCCGCTGAGCACGCGCGCCAAGGCTCAGGCACTTTCAGCATAGCCACCACGCACACGCAAGCGCGCTATGTCTTGCCCGCGCCTATTTCTAAGCTGCGCACCATTTTCCCGCAGGTCAGCGTCAGCTTGCACCAAGGCACGCCCGACCAAGTGGCGCACATGCTGCTCGACGATGTGGCAGAAATCGGCATCGCCACCGAGTCGCTGGCCAACTACCCCGATCTGCTCACCCTGCCCTGCTACGACTGGCAGCACATGCTAGTGGTGCCCAAGGGGCATGCGCTGGCGAAGAAAAAAACCTTCACCATTCAAGACTTGGCACTCGAATCGCTCATCACCTATCACCCGACTTTCACAGGTCGCACGCGCATCGACTTGGCTTTTCGCGCCGCCCAGATCACGCCGCATGTGGTGCTTGAAGCGATAGACTCCGATGTCATCAAAACCTATGTCCGCAGCGGCCTGGGCATAGGCATCATTGCCGAAATGGCTGCGGGCAAAGACTTGGCGCCTGACCTGATCGCCATTCCCGCGGGGCATTTGTTTGGCAAAAACACCACCCGCATTGCCTTCAAGCGTGGTAACTACTTGCGCGATTTTGCTTATGCTTTCTCTAGCTACTTGAACAGCAGCTTGAGCAAAGAAGCCATCCAAAAAGCCATGAAAAACGATGCCAGCGCCAGCAGTTAAGCCCAGCCAAAACCCGCTGATGGCCTGCTAGACTGACTCACACTTTATGAAAAAACCCATCCCTCTCTCCACACTCCTCTTCGCCACGGTTTTTAGCCTCAGCCTGTGGGCCCTGCCGCACAGCACTTGGGCGCAAGCGCCCAGCCCAGCGTCCCACGCAGAGCCCGCAGCAGCACTGGCGCAAACCTCGCCTGCGGCGACCGGCATCCCCACCCTGCAAACACGCTTGCACCAAATCGAGGGCTTGGAAACGGTGCAAGTGCTCGAACAATCGGGCGTGGTGACCTTGCGCGGCGAAATTCTCGACAGCACGACGCGCAAACTGGCCGAAGAGGTAGCCAAGAAAACCGATGGCGTGATTGCGGTGCGCAACGAGCTGCGCATCTCCAGCAGCGTGACGCAGCGCCTCGAACACTTGGGCGAGCAGTTTGATGAAAAAGTCGGCGCCGCCGTCCTGTTTATACCGCTCTTGATACTCGCTATTTTTGCGGTTTGGCTGTCCAACTATTTGGGCCGCAAACTCTCAACCAGCCAATGGCTGAAAAAGCGCACGATCGACCCTTTTTTGCAAGAGCTGATACGCCGTGCCGTCCACGGTGGCTTTGTTTTTGCTGGCCTGCTCACGGCTTTAAGCTTGCTGGGCGCGACTGCGCTCGTGGGTGCTGTGGCGGGTTCGGCAGGTATTTTGGGTTTGGCGCTGGGTTTTGCTTTCAAAGACGTTGCCGAGAACTATGTCGCGGGTTTGTTGCTCTCGATGCGTCGCCCCTTCTCACCCGATGACTCCATCAAAATCGACGAGTTCGAGGGCAAGGTCGCCGCCTTAACACCACGCGAAACCATTTTGGTGATGTACGACGGCACCGATTTGCGCATCCCGAATGCCATGGTTTTCAAATCAGTTTTGATCAACTTCACCCGCAACGCGCTGCGCCGTTTCGAGTTTGAGATCGTGCTCGACAGCAGCGTGTCTATCAGTACCGCGCAAAAAGCAGCCTTGGCCGTCATCGCCCAAGCGCCTGGTGTGATTGCCGAACCCGCGCCCGCCTCGCGCGTGATTGAATATGGCCCGAATGGCAGTCGGCTGCTGTTCTTGGGCTGGGTGAATCAGCGCGAAAGCGACTTGCTGCGCGTGCGCTCAAATTGCATACGCGCGGTTAAAGGTGAATTTAAAGAGCTGGGCTTTGATCTCTACACCCGCGCCATTGTGGTGCGCCACCCCGGCGAAGCGGCTGCGGCCGCAGAACCAAACGCGGCAGCCCTGCCAGCGGGCGCGCCCATCGCCACACCAGTTGCGGCCGCAGTAGCCGCGCCTGCCGCACCCGAGGCTGATCATGCCGATGTCGATGTGTCCGTCAACCGCGACATCGACCAAACGGTGCAAGACACGCGGCAAGAGGTGCAGCAAGCCACCTTGGTGCGCTAAGCCAAGCTTTGCGGCACAATTGAATCGCTACTTTTGATGCCCTAGCATCTGTCCAAACCTAAATTTAGGCATGTTTTTGGTGTTTTAAGCCGTCAAACCTGCCTGAGCAGCTCTTTTTTTTATAGTCATTATTTGCAGAAAGTGCCACTATGAACTACATCGCCCCATTCTCTGACATGTTGTTCAACCTGCGCCACATCGCGCGGCTCGACGAGTTGGC
>CAZUUN010000049.1:0-11032 GCA_964622735.1 uncultured Burkholderiaceae bacterium
CCGCAGTGCGGCTTTTCTGGCCGTGCCGTGCAAATTCTCAAAGCTTGTGGCGTCGATAGCAAAGCCATCAAAACCGTGAATGTGTTGGACGACCCCGAAGTGCGCGAAGCCATCAAGGGCTATAGCAACTGGCCGACCATTCCGCAGTTGTATTTGGCGGGCGAGTTCATCGGCGGCTCAGACATCATGATGGAAATGTACGAAAACGGCGAGCTGCAAAAACTCATACCTGCGCTCTAAGGCTTGGCGTGGCGACACGCGGCGCACCATCGGGTGCGCAGTGGTGCGTCAATTTTTTTGCTCTGGGCCCGTGTGCTTTTCTTCGTGCTAGGTGTGCGCCTTACTGGTGCGGCCTCTTAAGCCTGCTTTCCATGCCGCTTTTTCTCTTTGCCTGCCATGTCAGCTCCTAGCACCCCTCATTTGATTGAACCACCTTTGGCGACTGCCCACAACTACGGTGAGCAGCTCAAAACGCAAGGCTTTGCGGTGCTCGATAGCGCCACAGTCGCGGCCCTCACGGCCGCGCAGCACAGCGATTTAGATGCACTGCTGCCGAGTTGGAATGATTTGCCTGCCGATGCTTATTTGCGCGATGGCGGTAATTACCGCCAGCGCCGCTTGGCCTCATTCACGGTGGCCGGTGACCGGGTGCAATTGCAGCCGCACCGCGCACATTGGCAATCCACCGATTACAACGCGCTGCACGGCGGCTTAGAGCGCTGGTTTGCACCCATCGCCGCTGAAACTTTAGACAACCCCGCTTGCGAGCAATTGCTGTGCTGGCTGGGTCAAGTCGCGAATGCTTTGTATGGTCCAGACACTTGGTTTGTCGAAGTGCACCAATTCCGCATATTGGCCCATAGTGGCATAGGCGGCATGGGTCGACCCACGCCCGAGGGGGCGCACCGCGATGGTGTCGATTTGGTGGCGGTTTTTTTGCTTGCCAGACAAGATGTCAAAGGCGGAGAAACGCGCGTCTTTGCCGCCCACGGCACGCATGGCGAGCGCTTCACGCTGAGTCAGCCTTGGAGCGTATTGCTGCTCGATGACCACCATGTCATACATGAGAGCACACCCATACAACCGGCTGATGAGCACGACGAAGGCTGGCGCGATACTTTGGTCATCACGCTGCGACGCGGCGGCTTTCAAAGCGCAGAATAGTCACACAACAGACCAGCGCGACAAATTAGAGCCCGAACGGTTAGGCCGTGATGGGAAACACTCTGCTACACTTTTCTTACACCTTCAAGGTGCTCGGGGATCTCCAGAATAAAAGAGTGCGCTTATGTCAGATGCTTTCTATCATTGGCGAAGAAACGCCTTATCGCATATCGCAGAAAAACTGCTGCTAACGCTGTCCATGCGCTTGGCTTGGCGCAGTGTCGAGCAAGACCGCGAACTGGAAGAAGATAGTTTTTTCCATTCTGGGCAAAGTGATTTTTACCCTAGCCAAACGGGTGCTTTGTCGCTCTCGGGTCTGGGGCAAGCGGGCAGCATTGAAGGCTTCAACCCGCTATACCCAAGCAAAGGCATCGCCTATGGTGCGCACTTCGGTTTGTTGCAAAAGCAGTATCCCGTGCACTGCTTAGACAACGGCATCTTCTACATCAGCCGTTATGAAGACATTCAAAGCGTTAGTAAGAATACGGCTGGCTATTCGTCGCGTTTTGTCGCGATTTTGGGATCGTTGGCTGAGAAAGCAGAAGTTGAAAAAATCGGTCGACGCTTGCAACTATTAGCCAATATCGGTCTTGCTCCTGACAATGTGCTGGGCATGAGCGACCCGCCCACGCACACTCAGCAGCGCGAGTTGCTCGAGTTGTTTTTCAGCCATGGCGCCTTAGAGCCGCTCGAAGGCATGGCGCAGACGCTGGCCAGCGAGTTGGTGCAAAACGCTTTGCAGCGTGAGCGCATTGATTTTGTAAGCCAAATTGGCTGGCCCTTCACCGTGCGCTTGCTTTGCCGCGTCTTTGGCTTGCCCGGAAAAGACTACCCTTTGCTGTGGCAGTGGTGTAAACAGCTGTTTAAAACACCCTTAGGGCGAAAAAATGTCAGCCATTTGGCCTTGCAATATTCTGTTATTTTGCGTGTGATGCGCTATATCTGGGCGCGTTATGACGAGAAATCGAATGAGCGCAGCCGCGACTTGATCGGCATCCTGCAGCGCGCCTGCCGCATTCCCAGCACTGGCATGCACGATGTGCAGGCGGTCGGCATTGTTTTTCAAAGTCTGATCGGTGGTGCCGAGCCTAGCGTCTCGGCCTTGACAGGCGCACTGCGTTTGCTGATAGAAAACCCCGGCATGGCCGAAGTGGTGCGCAACAATTTAGACGAAAAGCTGAACCCCTTTATTGAAGAAGTGCTGCGCCTAGATTCGCCCTACCAAGGGCACTTTCGCTGGGTGCAACAAGACGGAGTCAGTTTGCATGGCGTGGCGCTGCCTAAGAACTCGCGCGTCTACATCTCGTGGGCTGCGGCTAACCGCGATGCGAGTATTTTTCCTAACCCCGAGGCTATCGATTTGAATCGCCCTAATGGCAAGCAGCACTTGGGCTTTGGCTACGGCGTGCATGAGTGTTTAGGCGCGCATTTGGTGCGTTTGCAAATGCGCGTGCTGCTGCGCGAGATATTAACTACAACCAAAAATCTGCGTGTCGAGAGCCCGCCCGACTGCACGCTGTCCATGTTCTCGCGCAATTACGAGCGCATGCCGATTCGCTTTGAGCCGCGTGAACCCGGCGACACCTTAAGCCCAGCCATTGCGAGCAAAAGGCCCCGAATCCGCTGATCTTTCTTGACGGGGTTGATTTCAGCCGGTTTTAATGATGTTTTTAGCATTTTAGGCCGTCAAATCTGCCTGAGTAGCTATCTTTTTAGTATTGTTGCTAAGGGTTTTGTTTAGACTCTTGCGCCCAGCGCGTCTGCTGCGCTTGAGTTTGCAGCCACGCGGTAAACAGAGCCAATTCCTCGCGCTCAGCCGCTGCAGTATTGCGCAGCAGCCAATACGATTTGGGCACAGGCAGGCGTTTTTCAGGCCACAGCTCGTGCAGGGCGCCGCTGGTCAAATGCTCCAGCACCATGCTCCAGCGCACCAGCGCGGCGCCTTGGCCGCCCAAGGCCGCTTGCACCGCTTGGTAGCTGTAATCAAAAGACAGCCAGCCTTGGGGCTGCATTTCAGCCGTGCCTTGGGCGCGCAGCCAGCCCTCCCAAGTTACATGTGGCCTAGCGCCGCGCTCGCGCACTTGCACCCAAGTGCTGCGCTGCAAATCAGCCAGTTGCTGGATGGGGCCATGTTTTTGCAAATACAAAGGGCTGACGACGACCGTAGCGTACTCCGCAAACAAGGCGCTGGCGTCTTGCGGCATGCGCTGGGCTTCGCCTTCGCGGATGGCCAGATCGATGCCTTCGCTTTCTAAATCGAGCAGGGCGTCTGAAGCATCAACGCGAATGTCGATATCGGGGTGCAATTGCTGAAAATCGCCCAAACGCGGAATCAGCCAAAGCGAGGCCAAACTCGGGAAGGTGCTGATGGAGACCGTTTTGCGCTGGCTGCTGCGGCGCAGCTGCTGCACTGCGGCGTCTATGGGCGGCAGGCCCGCATTCACCGCCGCCAACAAAACGCTGCCTGCAGCGGTGAGCTGCACACTGCGGGTGTTGCGCGTGAACAGGCGCACGCCCACATCGTCTTCAAGCGCTTGTATTTGCCGGCTGATGGCCGATTGTGTCAGCGCCAGTTCGTCGGCCACAGCGCGGTAATTGAGATGCTGGGCCAAACGCGCAAAGGTGCGCATATAGCCTACATCAATGGGTTTTTGTCGAATGACCATAGCCGCCACTATAGCGTTAGCGGCGGCAAGGTGCGGGCTGGGGTAAGTCGCGCTTGCCAGTTACTTTTAGACTGTCACAATGCCGTCACAATCGTGTTTTACATTCACTCGTGTCCAGAATGTTCTGGCAGTGTAAAAAGGAAATATAAATGTTGAAGCAAACGGTTTTAGCTGCTATCGCAAGCCTCGCATTCGCGGGTGCGGTACAGGCACAAAATGTGACGGGCGCGGGCGCTACATTCCCTGCACCGCTCTACGCCAAATGGGCCGCTGATTATTACAAAGCGACTGGCGTCAAGGTCAATTACCAGTCTATCGGTTCGGGCGCTGGCATCAAGCAAATCGAAGCTAAAACAGTCGATTTTGGCGCTTCAGATAAACCTTTGAAGGACGAGGAACTCAATGCGAAGGGTTTGATACAGTTTCCAGTCGCCCTAGGCGGCGTGGTTCCTGTGATCAATGTGGTGGGTGTAGCCCCCGGCAAAATGCGCTTGACTGGCGCGGTCTTGGCGGATATCTATTTGGGCAAAATCACCAAGTGGAATGACCCTGCCATCGTGGCACTCAATCCTGGACTGAAATTGCCAGCGGCGGCCATTGCGCCGGTGCAGCGCGCTGACGGTTCGGGCACGAGCTTCATCTTCACCCACTACCTGTCGAAAGTCAGCCCCGAGTGGAAGTCAGTGGTGGGTGAGGGCACGAGCGTGAAATGGCCAGTAGGCACGGGCGGCAAAGGCAATGAAGGCGTATCGGCTTTCGTCGCGCGTTTGCCCAACTCCATTGGCTATGTCGAATACGCTTACGCCAAGCAATCCAAAATGACCGATGTGTTGGTGCAAAACGCCGATGGTAATGCTTATCTGCAAGCCGATGACGCCAGTTTTAAAGCGGCGGCTGCGGGTGCGGATTGGAGCAAATCCTTCTACCAAATTTTGACCAATCAACCGGGTAAAGCCGCTTGGCCAATTTCGGG
Organism: uncultured Burkholderiaceae bacterium; assembly: GCA_964622735.1. Classification (GTDB taxonomy): domain Bacteria; phylum Pseudomonadota; class Gammaproteobacteria; order Burkholderiales; family Burkholderiaceae_C; genus JAMIFN01. The sequence continues at coordinate 4,804 of CAZUUN010000049.1, forward strand.
TGCGACCTTTATCTTGGTGCATGCCAAACAAGACAAGCCAGCCCAAGGTGCTGCTGTGCTCAAGTTCTTTAACTGGGCACTGAAAGAGGGTGATGCTCGCGCAGCAGCGCTAGACTATGTGCCTATGCCGAAAGTCGCCAAAACAGCGATCGAAAAAACCTTTGCTAAGGTGACCGATAGCGCTGGCAAACCCATCGCTTACCGTTAATGACTCGTTAATCTTGCATAAAATGCCCCTTTAGCTGTCGGTCCTAAGCTAAACGGGCTTTTTAGTCTATTTTTACCCTAGTTATTCAGCGATAAATTTACGAAAGCTGCCTTAGCAGCTCTATTTTTGATAGCCAATTTTTCACACGCATGAATCGTTCCCAATTCCTTGACCGCGCTTTTGCTGTCTTCACCAAAATGGCGGCGCTCATTGCTTTGCTGTCGCTCTTGGGTATTTTGGTAGCCTTGATTTACAGCGCTTGGCCAGCGATGCTCAAGTTTGGCCCCGCTTTTTTATGGACCAATGAGTGGGACACGGGCCAAGATAAATTTGGCGGCTTGGCCATGATTTATGGCACGCTGGCGACCTCCGTCATTGCGCTCTTGATAGCCGTGCCCGTCAGCTTTGGCATTGCTTTGTTTTTGACCGAACTCTCACCCGTTTGGCTCAAACGCCCATTAGGCACCGCCATCGAGTTGCTGGCCGCCATTCCCTCCATCGTCTATGGCATGTGGGGCTTGTTGGTGTTTGCGCCTTTGTTTTCGCGCTATGTACAAGCGCCGCTGCAAAACACTTTTGGCGAATGGCCTTATATCGGTGAACTCTTTAGCGGCCCACCCGTAGGCATAGGCTTGCTGCCAGCGGGCATCATTTTGGCCATCATGATCATTCCCTTCATCGCCTCGGTCATGCGAGATGTGTTTGATGTCACGCCCGCGCTCTTAAAAGAATCCGCCTACGGCTTGGGTTCGACCACTTGGGAGGTGATCTGGAAAGTGGTCTTGCCTTACACCAAAGCCGGTGTCATCGGCGGCATCATGTTGGGGCTGGGCCGCGCATTGGGCGAGACCATGGCCGTCACCTTCATCATCGGTAATATGAGCCAGCTCGATAGCTTGAGCCTGTTTCAAGCGGCTAACAGCATCACTTCGGTCATGGCGAATGAATTTGCCGAAGCGGGCGAGCTGCCAGGCAGCCACCACAAGGCCGCCCTCATTTACTTGGGGCTGGTGCTGTTCTTCATCACCTTTATCGTTCTCACGGCCTCCAAAATCTTGCTCGCCCAACTGCGCAAGCGTGAAGGGAGCAAGGCATGACACAAAACAACCCTCAATTTGCGCGGCGCAAACGCGTCAACACCATCGCGCTCGCGCTCTCGATCGGCGCCATGGCTTTCGGGCTGGTCTGGCTGGTCTGGATTTTGTTTGAAATTTTCCGCTTGGGCTTTGCTGGCCTGAGCATGCTGACCTTTACCCAGGACACGCCACCGCCCATGGAAGTCGGCGGTCTGCGCAACGCCTTGATCGGCTCGCTCATCATGGTCAGCATGGCAACCTGCGTGGGCGCGCCCATAGGCGTGTTGGCAGGCATTTATTTGGCTGAATACGACCGCAAAGGCTGGTTCGGTAATTTGGTGCGCTTTACCAACGATATTTTGCTCTCAGCGCCTAGCATCGTCATCGGCTTGTTCGTCTATGTTTTGGTCGTGAGCCAATTCCGCCATTACTCGGCTTGGGCTGGGGCGCTGGCTTTGGCTCTGCTCGTTATACCGGTGGTGATACGCACGACCGAGAACATGCTGCTGCTGGTGCCTGATGCGCTGCGCGAAGCCTCGTTCGCGCTGGGCATGCCGCGCTGGCGGGTGATCAGCAATATTTGCCTGAAAGCGGCGCGGGCAGGGGTCTTAACCGGTATTTTGCTCGCCGTGGCGCGCATTGCGGGCGAGACGGCGCCGCTGATGTTCACCGCTTTGAGCAACGACTTCTTTAGCTTGGATGTGAATCAACCCATGGCCAATTTGCCCATGGTGATCTTGAAATTCGCGATGAGCAATTACGACAATTGGAAAGAGCTGGCTTGGGCCGCCGTACTCATCATCACCATGACGGTATTGGCGCTGAATATTCTCGCCCGCCTGCTCGGCAATAACAAAACTTAAGGCTAGGCTACTATGAGCGAATCCTCTGAAAAATCAAAAATCGTGGTTCGGGATCTGGACTTTTATTACGGTCAGTTCCATGCCCTGAAAAACATCAATCTGGCCATTCCAGAGAAAAAAGTGACCGCCTTTATCGGCCCCTCGGGCTGTGGCAAATCGACGCTGCTGCGCACCTTTAACCGCATGTTTGAGCTCTACCCTGAGCAGCGCGCTACGGGCGAGATTTTGCTGGACGGCGAAAATCTGCTGACCAGCAAAAAAGATGTGGCTTTGATACGCGCCAAAATTGGCATGGTCTTTCAAAAGCCGACACCTTTCCCCATGTCGATTTATGACAACATCGCCTTTGGCGTCAAGTTGTTTGAAAGCCTGAGCAATGCCGACATGGAAGAGCGCGTGCAATGGGCGCTGCACAAAGCGGCGCTGTGGAATGAGGTCAAAGACAAGCTGCGCCAAAGTGGCTCGGGCTTGTCAGGCGGGCAGCAACAACGCTTGTGCATCGCCCGTGGCATCGCCATCAAACCCGAAGTGCTGCTCTTAGATGAGCCTTGCTCGGCGCTCGACCCGATCTCTACCGGCAAAATTGAAGAGTTGATCGCCGAGTTGAAATCCGATTACACCGTGGTCATCGTTACGCACAATATGCAGCAAGCTGCGCGATCATCTGACTACACCGCTTATATGTATTTGGGCGACTTGATTGAGTTTGGTAAAACTGAAGAAATCTTCATGCAACCCAAACGCCGAGAGACTGAGGACTACATCACTGGACGCTTCGGCTAAACCGGCGCACCGCATTCCCCAAAAAGGAGAAGACACTATGCAAAAACATCTATCCACCCAGTTCAGCGCCGAGCTGACCCATGTCTCGAACCGCGTGATGGAAATGGGCGGCATCGTCGAGATGCAAATCCGCAATGCCGTGGCCTCGCTCACGCACCTGAGCGCCGAAACCGCCCAGCATGTGCTGGAGAACGAAGAGCGCGTCAATAGCCTAGAGGTGGACATTGACCGCGAACTCTCGGCCATCATCGCACTGCGCCAGCCGACGGCGCGCGACTTGCGTTTGGTCTTGGCCATCTCTAAAACCACGGCCAATTTGGAGCGCGCAGGCGACGAGGCCGAGCGCATCGCGCGCATGGTTTTGTCGATTTTGCAAACGGGGCTCTCACGCGGCTTGCCAGTATCCAATCTCAAAGTAGCAACCGATTTGGTCTCTGAGCAACTGCGCAAAGCACTGGATGCCTTCGCCCGCCTCGACACCGAAGCGGCGCTGCGTATCTTGAAAGAGGACGACCTGATAGACCGCGAGTACGACGGCTTTGTGCGCCACCTCATCACCTACATGATGGAAGATCCGCGCACCATTTCGGCCAGCCTGGATTTGTTGTTCTTGGCCAAAGCGCTGGAGCGCGTGGGCGATCATGCCAAAAACATCGCTGAGCAAATCATCTATATCGTGATGGGCAATGATGTGCGCCACACGCCGATCGACAAGGTGAGCGAGTTAATTGCTCAAAAAGAAGATTGAAGCCTACACTCGTGAGTTGCACGCCGCTTGCGGTTGGCAGATTCGGAACGAGCTGTTAAGAAGAAATTGAGCGCCATAGTGACAAGCAGTGAGCCAGTGGTAAATATTTTGGTGGTGGAAGATGAAGCAGCGATTGCTGAACTCATCCGCATCACCCTCGGGCATTCGGGCTGGCAAGCCATATGGGTGAGAGACGGCAACGAGGCCGACGCCTATTTGGCGCAGCAAGTGCCCGACTTGATCGTGCTGGACTGGATGCTGCCGGGTTTAAGCGGCTTGGCCTTGGCGCGTAAATGGCGCGCCCAAGAAAAGATGCGTCAAACGCCCATCATCATGCTTACGGGTCGGGGTGATGAACTCGACAAAGTCGCTGGCCTAGACGCAGGCGCCGACGACTATTTAACCAAACCCTTTTCGACCCAAGAGCTGCAAGCGCGCATACGCGCCGCCTTGCGCCGCAGCGCCCCAGTGCTGAGCGGCTCGCAATTGCAAGTAGGCCAGTTACAGCTCGACCCGCAGACTTGGCGCGTGCACCATTTAGGGCAAGAACTGAAACTCGCGCCCAGCGAATTCAAGCTGCTCTTATGTCTGATGAAAGCGCCCGAGCGCGTGCACAGCCGCGCCGCTTTGCTCGATAAAGTGTGGGGTCAAGAAGTCTTGATCGAAGAGCGCACCGTCGATGTGCACATCAAGCGTTTGCGCCAAGCCTTGGGCGCAGCAGGCGCCATGGTCGAAACGGTGCGCGGCTCGGGTTATCGCATCACCGCCCACGCTACGATAGAAAACTCATGACCACTCGGCTCCTTTGGTTCTTTTTCACGCTGTGTCTTGGTGGCATTTTGGGCTACGCTTTTGCGGCGCCAGCCGCGCACATTTATTTTGCGGTGGCCTTTGGCGTCGTCATCGCTGCCTTGCTGTTTTTTGCGGGCGATATTTTTTATGCGCGGCGCTTGTCTCAAGCGCTGACCTTAGATGCGGCTTGGCCGAGTGAAGCCCCTAAATTCCACGGTATTTATCACGACATTTGGGCGCGCATGGACAAAAAAATGCGCCTCAAAAGCCGCGAGGTCGAAAGCGCCACCGAGCGCTTGCGCGAATTTTTGCACGCCATGCAGCAGTCGCCCATAGGCGTGACGATGCTGGGCAGCGACAACCGCATCCGCTGGGTGAACAAGCTGGCGGCCAGCCACTTTGGCATCAACCCAGGCCGCGACCAAGAGCAAATCATCACCAATTTGATCCGCAATCCTGACTTTGCAGCCTATATGGCCAAGCCCAGCAAAGACGATTTATTGCTCGATGGCCAAGTCAGTGGCACCAAATTGGCCGTGCATGTGCACGACTATTCTGGTTTAGGGCGCGACCAGCGGCGTTTACTCATTTCGCGTGATGTCTCTAGCCTGTTACAGGCCGAGGCCATGCGCCGCGATTTTGTCGCCAATGTCTCGCACGAAATTGCCACACCGCTGACGGTACTCTCGGGCTTTATCGAGACCATGCAAACCACGCCAACGGACGCGGCCACGCAAGAAAAAATGCTGGGCCTGATGCACACCCAAGCCGAGCGCATGCAGCATTTGCTCAAGGACTTATTGGTTTTGTCTAAGCTCGAAGCGTCGCCGCCGCCCAATAACCAGCAAAAGCACGATGTGGCCGATCTCTTTGACGAGTGCCAAGCGGATGCCGAGCAACTGTTGCGCACGCTCAAGCTCAGCCACCAGTTGCACTTTGGCTTTGCGCCTAAGGGCAGCAAAGTCTTGCTGGCAGGCTCACGCGCAGAATTGCTCAGCGCCTTTAACAATCTGGTGCAGAACGCGATTTTTTACACGCCTGACGGTGGCGAGATTCATGTGGATTGGCAGATGGATGAGCAAGGGCAGGGGATTTTCCAGGTCAAAGACACGGGCCCCGGCATTGCGGCCGAACACATCGCCCGCTTGACCGAGCGCTTTTACCGCGCTGACAGCAGTCGCTCGCGCGAGACCGGTGGCACGGGGCTGGGCTTGTCCATCGTCAAACATGTCGCCCAGCGACACGATGCGCAGCTGCGCATCGACAGCCAACTCTTCGTCGGCTCGGTGTTTGCGCTCTGCTTTGCGCCGCACAAACTGACGGTGATGACAGATAAAACGGCTTAAATTGCTATTGATAGATGAGCTGCTCAGGCAGATTTTATGAGGCTTAGAGGCCAAAAAGGCAATGAAAATCGCCTTAAATAGCCGCTAAACACCCAAGGCTAGTCAGCCAAATACTTGAAAGCCGCCAATTGCGCTTGCGCTTTTTGCATCACCACATGGGGCTTTTCTTGTCGCAGGCGGTGGTCGCTCCAGACTTGGCGCCACAAACGCGCACCTGGCTGGCCGTGATAAAGACCCAGCATATGCCGCGCAATGCTGTGCCAGTTCAGGCCGTTGCTGGCCGCTTCGCGTTCCATGTGGCGCACCATTTCGGCCTCGATGGCTTCGCGCTCTAGGCTAGGCGCGCTGCTTGTTTCGGGCCAAAAACGCGCATCGAATTCGTGCATAAAGTAGGGCTCGTGATAGGCTTTGCG
>CAZUUN010000050.1:0-10950 GCA_964622735.1 uncultured Burkholderiaceae bacterium
TGGCAGCGGTGCCAAAAACCTCTTGCGTATAGGTTTTGGCGCAGATCGCTTGCAGATCTGCGGCCGGAATGTCATCGATATACAGAGATAAGATTTCGAATGCGAGCGCAGCATAGCCTTGGTTAGCATAAATGGCCCGAAGCTGCGGCAATTTATCGGCAATTTGGGGGTAGCTGACAGGCAAGTAAAGGCCGCCATCTGGCGCAAGGCCTTCTAGCAAAATCTCAGAGAATCGTTTGCTGGTGCGATCACCGCGGGTAGACAGGTATTTCATACGCAAGGAAAAGGAAACCTTTAAGAAAAAGTTGCTTGATTATCGTGCAAGCACTTGGGGCTGAGAAAAAACATCTTCAATGCCCGCCGCACAAAGTCGGCTTATGACTCATTTACAATTCAGCGCCGGAATCAATTGCAGCAGCGCGCCGTTGACTAGAAAAATTCAGGGTATAAACCCGCTGCTAGGAAAAAATCATGAAACACACCACCGCTCACGCATTCATCGAAGAAGTTGCCCAACGCAACCCCAACCAACCAGAGTTTTTACAAGCGGTCGCCGAAGTCGTCGACAGCCTGTGGCCTTTTTTGCAAAACAACCCACACTACGCCAGCCAATCACTGCTTGAGCGTTTGGTCGAACCCGAACGCATCCTCATGTTCCGCGTCTGCTGGACCGATGACCGCGGCGAAGTGCATGTCAACCGTGGCTACCGCATTCAGCACAGCATGGCGATCGGCCCTTACAAAGGCGGCATCCGCTTCCACCCTTCGGTCAATTTGTCAGTCTTGAAATTTTTGGCTTTTGAACAAACTTTTAAAAATGCCTTGACCACCCTGCCTATGGGCGGCGGCAAAGGCGGCTCAGACTTTGACCCCAAAGGCAAAAGCCCGGGTGAAGTCATGCGCTTTTGCCAAGCTTTTATGACTGAGCTTTACCGCCATGTAGGCGCAGACACTGATGTGCCCGCAGGCGACATTGGCGTGGGCGGCCGCGAAGTCGGCTTTATGGCTGGCATGTACAAAAAACTCGCCAATCGCGCCGACTGCGTCTTTACCGGCAAGGGTTTGAGCTTTGGCGGCTCACTCGTGCGCCCTGAAGCCACAGGCTACGGCACGGTTTATTTTGCGCAAGAAATGCTCAAAACCCGTGGTCGCGACTTTGCCGGCATGCGCGTGAGCGTTTCAGGCTCAGGCAATGTGGCGCAATTCGCCATCGAAAAAGCCATTGCCCTCGGCGCCAAAGTCATTACTGCTTCTGACTCTAGCGGCACCGTCGTCGATGAAGAAGGCTTTACGCTAGAAAAACTCGCCATTTTGCAAGACCTGAAAAACCGCGAATATGGCCGTGTGAGCGAATACGCCGCGCGCACCAACACGCATTTTGAAGCGGGCAAAACGCCTTGGCATGTTCCGGTTGACATTGCCCTGCCTTGCGCCACGCAAAACGAGCTGAACTTGCAAGACGCCCAAACGCTCATCGCCAATGGCGTTTCGTGTGTGGCCGAAGGCGCCAACATGCCTTCGACCTATGACGCAGCCAAAGCCTTTGAGGCGGCAGGCGTGCTGTACGCACCTGGCAAAGCCAGCAATGCGGGTGGCGTCGCCACTTCAGGCCTCGAAATGAGCCAAAACGCCCAGCGCCTATGCTGGACTGCCGACGAAGTCGATGCACGCCTGTCGGGCATCATGCGCGGCATCCACGCCGAGTGCTTGGCCCACGGCAAGCGTGCCGATGGCAGCTTCAGCTACATCGACGGCGCCAACATTGCGGGCTTTACCAAAGTCGCGCAAGCCATGCTGGCCCAAGGCATTACTTAAGCACACAGGGCCAAAGTATTTTGGTCGCTGAAAAATATTGCTATAATTCGAGGCTGTGCTGGACTATGCAAATAGCGGTACAGGATAAAAAAAGCCGCTTGTGTTAGCAGCAGCATCGTCAGGTGTGGCGCAAGCGAGGTGCAAACCGCAAGGTTTGTGAGATAAACGAAAAGGAGTGCTAACAATGGCACGCGTATGTGAAGTAACGGGCAAAGGCCCAATGGTGGGTAACAATGTTTCCCACGCCAACAATAAAACCAAACGCCGTTTTCTGCCGAATCTGCAATACCGCCGATTCTTCATCGAAAGCGAAAACCGCTGGGTTCGTCTCCGCGTCAGCAGCGCTGCTTTGCGCCTGATTGACAAAAAAGGCATTGATGTCGTTCTAGCCGACCTGCGTGCTCGCGGTCAAGCTTAATTCAAGAATTGAAAGGAATACATCATGGCATCTAAAGGCGGTCGCGAGAAAATCAAACTCGAATCATCTGCTGGTACTGGTCACTTCTACACCACTACTAAAAACAAAAAAACCATGCCTGAGAAAATGGCGATCATGAAGTTTGATCCCAAAGCTCGCAAGCATGTGGAATACAAAGAAATCAAACTGAAATAAGTTGACTCTTGAATCCCATAAAAAACCACGCCTTAGCGTGGTTTTTTATTGTCTGCGGAACTGCTACACAGCTACCAAGCAAGCAGGGCTTTCCAGACCCGCTCACTTCGCTTGATGTCACTTTAGCGCGGCGAGTTGCAGTTTGATTTTCTCCAAACTTGCACCAAAGTCAGCCACGCGCTTGCGCTCCAACTCCAGCACCGCCGCGGGTGCTTTGGCGACAAAGCCATCGTTGTTCAGCTTGCCTTGCGCCTTGGCGATTTCGCCTTCTAAGCGCGCCGCTTCTTTGCCCAAACGCGCCGTTTCTTGCGCCTTATCGACCTGCATAAACAAGGCAAAGCGCATATTGCCGAAAATACAAACAGGCGCCGCGCCTGCGGCGGCTTTCCATTGCGCCTCATCACTAAATGCAGTCACTTCGTTGAGCTTGGCCAAGGCTTTCAAAACTGCGCCTTGCGCTTGCAAGAACGCCGCATCAGCCTGTCCCTCGGCACCACTGACCAACGCATACAAAGGCAGTTTGGTCGCAGGCGAGACCTGCATTTCGCCGCGCAAGTTGCGGCAGGCATCGACCATGGCTTTGAGGCGCTCAAAGGCGGCTTCGCTGGCGGGCTGAATCAACTCTGTGTCGCTAGTCGGGTAAGCAGCGATTGCGATCGAGGCGCTCGAATGTTTACCCGCCGCTGGGGCGACTTTTTGCCACAGCTCTTCGGTGATGAAAGGAATGATGGGGTGTGCCAAGCGCAAAACCGCCTCAAGCACGCGGATCAGCGTGCGGCGCGTAGCGCGTTGCTGCGCCACATCGCCGGTTTGAATTTGTACTTTGGCAACTTCCAAATACCAGTCGCAAAACTCATTCCAGACAAAGTCGTAAATCGCATTAGCCACATTGTCGAGGCGGTAATCGGCAAAGGCTTTGGCGACATCGGCCTCGACTCTTTGCAAACGCGAGACAATCCAACGATCCGCATCCGAGAGTGCGAGCGCGCTCTGTGCGCCCTCTTCTGTCACGCCGCAGTCATAGCCCTCGCAATTCATCAGCACGAACTTACTGGCATTCCAGAGCTTGTTGCAAAAATTACGATAGCCTTCACAGCGCTTAGAGTCAAAGTTGATACTGCGCCCCAGCGAAGCCAGCGCCGCAAAAGTAAAGCGCAGTGCATCAGCGCCATAAGCCGGTATGCCTTGGGGGAATTCTTTCTCGGTGTCTTTGTGCACCCGTGGTGCCGTCTCAGGCTTGCGCAAGCCAGTGGTGCGCTTTTCTAGCAAAGGTGCCAAGGTGATGCCGTCGATCAAATCAACAGGATCGAGCACATTGCCCTCGGACTTACTCATTTTTTTGCCTTGGGCATCGCGCACCAAGCCATGAATATAGACCTGCTTAAACGGCACTTGGCCAGTGAAGTGCGTCGTCATCATGATCATGCGGGCAACCCAGAAGAAGATGATGTCATACCCCGTCACTAACACCGACGAGGGCAAATACAAATCGTAATCGCTGAGTGCGACTGCGCCGTTTGCAGCAGCAGGCGCAGCGCCATCCCAACCCATGGTTGAGAAGGGAATCAGCGCCGAAGAGTACCAAGTATCCAGTACATCTTCATCGCGCGTGAGCGTGCCTGTATAGCCTGCAGCTTTGGCTTTGTCTTGCGCCTGCGCCTCGTCCCGCGCTACAAATATTTGGCCATTGTCGGCATACCAAGCCGGAATTTGATGCCCCCACCACAACTGGCGGCTGATGCACCAGTCTTGGATGTTGTTCATCCACTGGTTATAGGTATTCACCCAGTTCTCGGGCACAAAAGTGACTTGACCTTGACCCACGGCATCGATTGCTTTTTGCGCAATCGATTTACCTGCGCCCACGCCTGTCTCTGGCACTTTGTTCATGGCAACAAACCATTGGTCCGTCAGCATCGGCTCTATGACCTGACCCGTGCGCGCGCAGCGCGGCACCATCAATTTGTGCTTTTTAATCTCCACCAAGTAGCCGCCGGCTTCCAAGTCTTTCACTACCGCTTTACGGGCTACAAAACGGTCGAGTCCTTGATAAGCCGCGGGCGCTTGTTCGTTGATCGTGGCATCTAGGTTCAAGACGCAAATCATGGGCAGGCCGTGGCGCTGGCCCACTTGGTAATCGTTTTGATCATGGGCGGGTGTGACTTTGACCACGCCCGTACCAAAGCTCTGATCCACATAACTATCAGCAATGATGGGAATTGCGCGCGCGCACAAAGGCAGCTGCACTTTTTGACCAATCAAATGCTGGTAACGCGCATCTTCGGGGTGCACCATCACGGCCACATCGCCCAGCATGGTTTCGGGGCGCGTGGTGGCCACCGTCAATGCGCCTGAGCCATCGGTCAGCGGGTAGCTGATGTGCCACAAGCTGCCGTCTTCCTCTTCACTCTCAACCTCTAAGTCGCTGACCGCGCTTTTCAGTATCGGGTCCCAATTGACCAAGCGCTTGCCACGGTAAATCAAACCTTGCTCATAGAGCTGCACAAAAGTCTCGGTCACCACTTTCGACAGCTTGTCATCCATGGTGAAGTACTCGCGGCTCCAATCGACCGTATCGCCCATGCGGCGCATTTGGCTCGTAATGGTGTTGCCGCTTTGCTCTTTCCATTCCCAAATTTTGCTGACAAAATTTTTGCGCCCTAAATCATGGCGGCTGACGCCCTGCGCTTGCAGTTGGCGCTCCACCACGATTTGCGTGGCTATGCCCGCATGATCGGTACCCGGTATCCACGCGGTATTAAAGCCGCGCATGCGGTGGTAACGCGTCAGGCTATCCATAATCGTTTGGTTAAAAGCGTGCCCCATGTGCAGCGTGCCCGTGACATTGGGCGGCGGCAGCTGGATGCAGAAATTCTCGCCCTTAGCAGCCGCGCTTGCATCGGGCACACCTGTACCGCGATAGCCAGCTGCACCATATTTTTGCTCCTCCCACAGCTGACCCCAACGCGCTTCAAGCGCCGCAGGTTCAAACGATTTGGCCAAAGAAGCAAGGCCGGGCTGGTTGGGAGTAGATTCTGGGCTGGTCATAGAGTTAGGGTACGGATCCACAAGCCAAGCGCCAAGCGCCCGCTGTGAGGTTGAGGAGAAAGAGTGATTTTAGCCGCTCGCCCCAGCCTCGAAACCGCTATTGGCTGACGCAGAGCCCAAGTGATGACTCGATACAATCGCTGGCATGAATGATCAACTCTCTTTAATTCAATTGGTGCTGCACGCCAGCTGGGTCGTGCAACTCGTGATGGCGCTGCTTTTGTTGATATCGGTCGCCAGTTGGGCCTTGATATTCAATAAATACAAACAGATGCAAGCGGGCAAAAAACTCAATGATGCTTTTGAGCGCGAGTTTTGGTCGGGCACTTCGCTGGCAGATTTACAAGCTGCTGCAGTCAAAAACAGCCGCTACTCAGGCCCGATGGAGCGCGTGTTTTTAAGTGGCGTGCGCGAGGTGCAAAAGCTGCGCGAGCGCCGCATCACCGACAGCGACAGGGTGCTAGAGGGCGCGAACCGTGCCATGCGCGCCGCTTTGCAGCGCGAGTTGGATGAAATTGAGGGCGGGCTGTCGTTTTTGGCCTCGGTCGGCTCGGTCTCGCCTTATGTCGGTTTGTTCGGCACGGTTTGGGGCATCATGAGCACCTTCACTACATTCGGCGGCCAGCAGCAAGTCACGCTTGCCACTGTCGCGCCTGGCATTGCCGAGGCGCTGATTGCTACCGCGCTGGGCTTGCTCGCCGCTATTCCTGCCGTGCTGGCGTACAACCGCTTTGCCCGCGATGCCGACAAACTAGCCACACAGATGGAAACCTTTATGGATGAGTTTGCTAACATTTTGCAGCGCAACCATGCCGCCGCCAGCCCCGCGACCAGCCCTTTAATGCCACGCGAGTAAAGCCATGGCCAGCAACACGCGCTCCAACAGCCGACGCAAAGGCCGCCGCGCCATGGGCGAGATCAATATGGTGCCTTTTATCGATGTCATGCTGGTCTTGTTGACCATCTTTATGCTGACCGCGCCGCTGATCACCATAGGCGAAATCAAGCTGCCGTCAGCCGCCAACACCGGGCAAAACAGCCAAGGCCAAGTGCTGACCCTGAGCATAGACAAAGACGAAAACTACCAAGTGGGCAATAAGCAAAATAGACGCTTGGCGGTTGGCAGCTTAGACACGGTGCTGGCGCAAGTGCAAAGCGAGCAAGCCGCAGCGCCGCAAACGCCCGTCGTCATTGCCGCCGATAAAAGCTTGAGCTACGAAACCGTGATGCGCGCCATGGACAAACTGCGCCAAGCGGGTGTGACGCAAATCGCGCTGCAGTTAGAAAGCAGCTCAGGCTAGCCCAGCCCCAGTGCGCTTTTAGGCCACCAAGTCCCGCATCCACTGCGGCAGGCTGATGGCTTTTTCTTTGGCAAAGTCTGTCCACACCACTGTGGCGCCGCCAGCGGCGTAAATCACGCCCTCATTTCCGGCTAGCTCCATCGTCACCCAACTGTCAAAAGTGCAGCGCGACAAGCCGCTGACATAGAGCTTGGCGATAACATCACCCGGAAACTTCAAGGGGCGGTGAAAATTGCAAAACACATTGGCAATAATCGGCCCCGTTTCAGCCGGATAGTTGTCGTAGCGCCCAACTTGCACATTCATCATCCAATCAGTACGGGCGATTTCAAGGTAGCGCACATAGTTGGTGTTGTTCACATGGCCGACCGCATCCATATCGCCCCAGCGAATAGGAATGCGGGTTTCGTGCACCAGTTTTTTTTGTTCAGGGATGTCGATTCTCATGCCGCAAGTCTAGCCCAATGCCAGCGCCCGCGCAGACGCAAAACGGATTAGGCGGCGCGGCAAAGCCCTGTGCCACAATCTGAGAATGAGCTTTAACGACCACTACGACCACGCCCAATTGCCCAGCAACAGCAGCGAAACCGCCATTATTTTGTGCAATTTGGGCACGCCCCAGGCGCCCACCGCGCCCGCCGTGCGGCGCTACTTGGCGCAGTTTTTAAGCGACCAACGCGTGGTGGAGATTCCGCGTGCGATTTGGTTAGCTCTACTGCATGGCATTATTTTGCGCACGCGCCCAGCCAAAACCGCTGCCAAATACGCCAGCGTTTGGCTGCCAGGCGGCTCGCCTTTGATGGTTTGGACGCAAAAGCAAGCCGTTGGTTTGCAGGCGCTGCTGCAAGACAGCGCCGCCCAGCCGCCACGCGTTTACTACGCCATGCGCTACGGCCAACCAAGTGTAGAGAGCGTGCTCGGCCAAGCCCGCGCCGATGGTGCCAAGCGCATATTCATCTTGCCCATGTACCCGCAGTACTCGGGCACGACCACTGCCAGCCTTTACGACAGCTGGGCCGCCTGGAGCAAGCAGCAGCGCAACCTGCCCGATGTCCGCATCCTCAGCCGCTACCACGACCACCCCGCTTACATCGCCGCCCTTGCAGCGCAGGTGCAAGCGCACTGGGCGCAACACGGCCGCGCGCAAATGCTGCTGCTGAGCTTTCATGGTGTGCCTGAGCGCAATTTGCAGCAGGGCGACCCCTACCACTGCGAATGCTTAAAAACCGCGCGTTTGTTGGCCCAGGCGCTGGGCTTAGAAGCGGGGCAATGGCAGGCCAGCTTTCAATCGCGCTTTGGCAAAGCCAAATGGGTGGGGCCAGCCACCGACACCACACTTGCCGCCCTGCCCGCTCGCGGCATTCAATCGCTGGATGTGTTTTGTCCGGGCTTTCCGACCGATTGCCTCGAGACACTGGAAGAAATCGCCATCGAAGGGCAAGAGATTTTTATGCACGCGGGCGGCAGCAGCTACCGCTACATTCCGTGCATGAACGACAGTGCGCCGTGGCTGGCAGCACTGTTACGCATCAGCCAAGAGCAAATCGGCGATTGGCTGCGCTTACCGCCAGCCAATGCCGCTGCCTTGCAAGAGCAAGCACAGTTGGCACAGGCGCAAAAACCAGCCTTTCACAGCTGAAAGGCTCGCTGAAAGTACAAAAATACCGTTTGAGAGCGGTATTGCGTCATTTTTAGGCATTAAATCAGCGTTTTAAGCCGTCAAAGCTGCCTGAGCAGCTCACATTTCAGTAGTGTTTTGGCTTGATTTTGGGGTATTAATCACTATTACGGGGCAACTCGATCTCGCCCTCAAACACCTGCACCGCCGGCCCACTCATAAACACCGACTGACCCATGCCGCCCCAGCTGATATGCAGAATGCCGCCCAGCGCATCGACGCGCACTTCGCTATCCAGCAAGCCTAGGCGTATGCCCGCCACCACCGCAGCCGATGCGCCCGTGCCGCAGGCCAGCGTCTCGCCCGCGCCGCGCTCGTAAACGCGCAGCTTGATGTGGCCGCGATTGACGACCTGCATAAACCCCGCATTCACACGCCGCGGAAAACTCGCATGGCGCTCGATCTGCGGGCCTTGTGTTTCGACTAGCGCAGTGGCCACATCGGCCACCACTTGCACCGCGTGCGGGTTGCCCATCGACACAACGCTGACCTCAGCCGCAGCACCATCAGCCAGCGGCAAGCGCCAAGTCTCGTAAGCGCCCATGGCCGTCGTCACATGACGGTGGGCCGCGCCTGGCGGCACAAATGGAATCGCTGCGAGTTCAAAAACTGGCGCGCCCATGTCCACCCGCACACTGTTATCGGCATTCACCGTGGGCGCGATCATGCCGGCCTTGGTCAGCACTTGTATGGTTTTTTTCTGCGTCAGGCCGTGATCGACCACATAGCGGGCAAAGCAACGCGCGCCGTTGCCGCACTGCTCGACCTCGCTGCCATCGGCGTTGTGAATCACATATTCAAAATCTGCGCCCTCGCGCCCAGCGCGCACGCTCAAGATTTGGTCGGCGCCCACGCCAAAGCGGCGATCGGCCAAAAAGCGGTAGTCGCGCTCGCCCAAACCCAGCAGCCCTTGGGTTTCATCCAGCACGACAAAATCGTTGCCCGCGCCTTGCATTTTGCTAAAGTGGATTTTCATCATGCCATTATCGGTTCACTTTGCAGGCCACCGCCAGCCCCTAGTAAAATGGGCTGATTCAAACAGCGCGTTTTTAGCGCGCACGACGCAAGAAAGACAGACACATGGCACGCACGCTTTACGACAAAATCTGGGATGAACACACCGTACACGCCGAAGACGACGGCACCACCGTGCTCTACATCGACCGCCATTTGGTGCACGAAGTCACCAGCCCACAAGCCTACGAAGGCCTGCGCGTGGCGGGTCGCCAACCTTGGCGCAAGTCTTCTGTTGTCGCTACGGCTGACCACAACACGCCCACCGACGGTTGGGAAAAAGGCTACGACGGCATCGCCGACCCTATCAGCAAAGAGCAAATCTTGACGCTGGACAAGAACATCAAAGCCTTTGGCGCGGCCGCCTACTACCCCTTCATGAGCGAGCGCCAAGGCATCGTGCATGTGGTCGGCCCTGAAAACGGCGCTACCCTGCCCGGCATGACCGTCGTCTGCGGCGACAGCCACACCAGCACGCACGGCGCTTTTGGCGCGCTGGCGCACGGCATAGGCACGAGCGAGGTCGAGCATGTCTTGGCCACGCAAACGCTGTTGGCGAAAAAAGCCAAAAACATGCTCATCAAAGTCGAAGGTGAATTGCGACCAACCGTGACTGCCAAAGATGTGGTCTTGGCCATCATCGGCAAAATCGGCACGGCGGGCGGCACGGGATACACCATCGAGTTTGCGGGCAGCGCCATTCGCGGCTTGAGCATGGAAGGCCGCATGACCATCTGCAATATGGCGATTGAAGCGGGCGCGCGCGCGGGTTTGATCGCGGTGGACGACACCACCATTGAGTATTTAAAAGACCGCCCCTTAGGGCCAACCGAAGCCGAGCGCCCAGCTGCCGAGGCGTATTGGAAAACACTGCAAAGCGACGCCGACGCGCATTTTGACGCCGTGGTTGAGCTGAACGCCGCTGACATTCGCCCACAAGTCACTTGGGGCACTTCGCCCGAAATGGTGGTCAGCATTGACGCGCAAGTGCCCAACCCTGCCGATGAAAGCGACGCCGTCAAAAGCGCCGCCATGCAACGCGCGCTCGACTATATGGGCCTGCAAGCGGGCACGCCCATGCAGGCCATTGCTATCGACAAAGTGTTTATCGGCTCTTGCACCAACAGCCGCATCGAAGACATGCGCGAAGCGGCCGCCATCATCCAAAAAATTGGCAAGCGCGTAGCGCCCAATGTGACGCTGGCCATGGTCGTTCCTGGCTCAGGCTTGGTCAAAAAACAGGCCGAGAGCGAAGGTCTAGACAAAATCTTCACCGCGGCGGGCTTTGAATGGCGCCAGCCTGGCTGCAGCATGTGCTTGGCCATGAACGCCGATCGCTTAGAGCCACAAGAGCGCTGCGCATCGACTTCCAACCGCAATTTTGAAGGTCGCCAAGGCGCGGGCGGACGCACCCACTTGCTCAGCCCAGCCATGGCTGCGGCAGCGGCGGTTTACGGCCACTTTGTCGATGTCAGTGCGCT
>CAZUUN010000051.1:0-10795 GCA_964622735.1 uncultured Burkholderiaceae bacterium
AGCCCCCGACTTTAGCCGCACGCCACACAGCTTTAGCCATATTTTTGCGGGCGGTTATGCCGCCGGTTATTACAGCTACAAATGGGCTGAGTTGCTCTCAGCCGATGCCTACGCGGCGTTTGAAGAAGCGCAGGCGCAAGGCAGCGTGGCCGCCACGGGGCATAAATTCTTGCAAGAGATTTTAGAAAAAGGCGGCAGCCGCAGCGCGGCAGAAAACTTTGCCGCGTTTCGTGGGCGCGCGCCGCAAATCGATGCGCTTTTGCGGCACCAAGGCATGGCCGAAGCGGCTAGCGCTAGCAGCTAGATTAGCTGCAACCATAAGCCCAAAACAGAGCCGAAAAAAAAGCCGCAGTTTCTGCGGCTTTTCTTTAGAACCCCAAGCCGTTATCGGGCGGACTGCTGGGCGCGTTGAAGCTGCTGGCCACTGGCGCAATGGCTTTTTGGCCATTAGACAAACCCGTTTCCATGCGATCCAGGCGTGCCATGATTTGCAGTTTTTGGTCTTCGCGGGCGCGGTCGAGTTTGTTGATTTCTTCTTGCAAATAGTGGCGCAAGTCGGTGAAGCGGGACGCTTCAGCGCTGTCGGCCAAGGCGCGTTGTTCGCCCATTTCTTTGTCGCGGCGGCGATTGTCTAAAAGCATATTCGCTTGCATATAGACGATGTAGAGCAAAAAGAGTGCACTCAAAGTGATGATCATGCCGACCAGCACCAAGCCCAAAGGCGCATCGAGTTGGGCCAAGCCAAAATTGAGCGGCATGTTTTGGCTGATCAGGGCCCAGTTGAGTGTGATGAAAATACCAATCAGGGCAAAGGCGATTAAAAGGGCAACGGTACGCAGGTTCATGGCATGGGCTTCCTGTTGAAGGGTCAATTGATAAGGTTTTGTGGCACTTTAGGCCGCCAAACCTGCCTGAGTAGCTATCTAAAAGATAGTGACGAAGGCTTAAGCCAAGCGCTCTGCCGCTTCTAAGGTATTGATCAGCAGCATGGTGATGGTCATGGGGCCAACACCACCGGGCACGGGGCTGATGTAGCTGGCGACTGCTTGCACGCTCTCAAAATCCACATCGCCGCAGAGCTTGCCCGCATTCGCGTGGCCATCGGGGTAGCGGTTCATGCCGACATCAATCACGACGGCGCCGGGTTTGACCATGTCGCCCGTGATCATGAGTGGGCGACCCACGGCGGCCACGATGACATCCGCTTGACGCAGCACCTGTGCCAAGTCTTGGGTTTTGCTGTGGCAAATGGTCACGGTGGCGTGCGCGTCGAGCAGCAGCAGCGCCATGGGTTTGCCGACAATATTGCTGCGGCCCACAACCACGGCATTTTTGCCGCGCAAGTCGTAGTGGATGCTTTCCAGCATCTTCATGCAGCCATAAGGTGTGCAGGGTTTAAAGCCCGCGCTGCCGGTGAGCAAAGCGCCCGCGTTGGCAGGGTGAAAGCCGTCCACATCTTTGGCTACGGCTATTGCGTGGGTGATTTTGTCTTCGTCAATGTGCGCGGGCAGGGGCAGTTGTACCAAGATGCCGTGAATGGCGGGGTCTTGATTGAGTTGCGCAATGTGCGCGAGCAGGGCGGCTTCGTTGGTGCTGGCGGGCAAACGCTCTAGGCGCGAGTAGATGCCTGCGTTCTCACAGGCTTTGACTTTGTTGCGCACATAGACTTGGCTGGCAGGGTCGTCGCCGACCAAGATGACCGCCAAACCAGGCTGCAAGCCCTGGTTGCTGAGCGCAGCGACGCGGGTTTTGATTTCGCCCTGCAATTTTTTGGCCAGAGCATTGCCATCTATGATTTGGGCGGCCATCAATTATTTACCTAGTGCGATTTTCAATAAGTCAGCCACCGTGTGGGCGCTGAGTTTTTCCATGATGTTGGCGCGGTGCGCCTCCACCGTTTTGATGCTGATGGCCAAGTCATCGGCGATTTGTTTATTCAGGCGACCGGCAACAATGCGCTCGAGCACTTGGCTCTCGCGAGCCGTCAGGCGCGACAAGAGGGCTGAGCGGCTGGCGGCATTGCGTTTGCCAACAAAGTTTTCTTTGGCTTGCTCGATCAAGCGCTCGATCAGTGCGACGATGGCTTTCTCTTCAAAAGGTTTTTGGATAAAGTCCAGCGCACCTTTTTTCATGGTCGAGACTGCCAGCGGCACATCGCCGTGGCCGGTGATAAAGACGATGGGCAGGGGCGAGTCCAGCTCCATCAATTTGTCTTGCAATTGCAAGCCGCTGATGCCGCCCATACGAATATCAGTGATCAAGCAAGCAGTTTGTTTGGGGTCGAAGCTGGCGAGAAAGCTCTCAGCCGAGGCGAAGCATTGCGACTGGTAACCCGCGCCTTCGAGCAGCCAAGACAGAGAGTCGCGCACGCCTTCATCGTCATCGACGATGTAGATCAAACAGTTTTGTGAGGTGGCGTTATTCATCATAGGGCGAACTACTCCTAGAAACTAGCTGGGTGCTGACTCGTTGCTGCCATCGGACTGCAAGCTCGGTTGTAAGGGCAAGGTGAAGTGGAAGCAACAACCTTGGATGGAA
Organism: uncultured Burkholderiaceae bacterium; assembly: GCA_964622735.1. GTDB lineage: Bacteria > Pseudomonadota > Gammaproteobacteria > Burkholderiales > Burkholderiaceae_C > JAMIFN01. Next base: position 2,539 of record CAZUUN010000051.1, read on the forward strand.
TTTCCTGCTTCATTGTATAGGTTCCGCGCCCGCAGCTCGCCGCCGTGGGCCTCGATGATGGAGCGGCACAGGTTCAAACCTATGCCCATGCCTTCTTGCTTGGTGGAGTAGAAAGCTTCGAACAAATGCTGCTCGACTTCGGGCGCCAGACCCAAGCCGTTGTCGATCACCTGAAACTCAATCGCATCGCCCGTCGCATTCAAATGAACATGCAACTCCACTTTACGCAGCCCCTCAGGTATTTGCGCAGAGTCAAGCGCCTCGGCCGCATTGCGCACCAAGTTGACGATGACCTGCTCAATCAGAATGGGGTCGACATAGAGCTGTGGCAAATGGGCTGCAAAAAAAGTGAAGAATTTGGTTTTTCGCCGTCGCAATTCAATGTCAAACAGCTCCCGCGCCTCGTCCACCAGCGCCGCTGCATGCGCCCACGAGCGGTTGGGGGCGCTGCGTTTGACAAAGGCACGCACGCGGTGAATGATTTGTCCGGCGCGTTCGGCTTGCTTGGCGGTCTTCTCTAGCGGAATGAGCAAGTCGGGCAGCTCGATTTGCTGCTTGCGAATGCGCGAAATCATGCCGTTGCAGTAGTTGTTAATCGCGGTCAGCGGCTGATTCAGCTCATGCGCGACGCTGGACGCCATCTCGCCCATGGTGACCAAATGGCTGGAAGCGATGGCTTTCTCGGTATGCGCGGCAGCGACGGCTTCTGCTTGTTTGCGGGCAGTGATGTCTTTGGCGATCAGCATTTGCGCGGGGCGACCATCGGTCCAAGTCATTTGGCGCGAGCGCACCTCGAACCAGCGTTTTTGTTCTTCAAAGTAAAACTCAAATTCCTCGCGCGGCTGCTCTTGCTCACCTTTTTTGGGCGCTTGCTGCGGCGCGGTTTCGCGGGCGAAAGCCTCGCGCACCATGGTGTGGCCGCGCGAGCTATTGCCAAACCATTGGCGGTAGGATTTATTCGCAAACAACAGGGTTTGTTCGCCCGGCACAACGACCGAAACAGCAGAGTCGAAGGCTTCGAGTACCGCCGTGAAACGATCGTGGGCTTCGCTCAATTGCAGGCGAATTTGGGTAGCCTCAGTGATGTCGGTCAAAGAGGTCATCCAGCCTTTTTGCTCACCTTTTTCGTTCAACAGTGGCGAGATGTGTACGCGAGCATCGAACAAATTGCCGTCGCGGCGCAAAAAGCGGTATTGCAAATCGGCCGCCGCTTCTTCGCTGCTGGCCGAGGGTAGATCGGGGTCTGCTTGTTCTTCCAAGCCCTTGGGCCAATATGGGTAGGGCGGCATGCGGTTGATCAATTCGTGTTCTTGCCAGCCCGTGATTTTGCAAAACGCCGGGTTGACATAGGTGATCTTTCCCGCCATATCGAGCGCGCGCATGCCTATGGGCATGGAGTTTTCCATCGCGCGGCGGAAGGTCGTCTCCGCTTGCAAGGCCCTCTGCGCCGCAGCACGCAAGCGCGTGTGGCGCCAATTGACGAAGAGCATATAAGCGGTGAGCAAACTCAAGCTGCTGACCAACCAAATCAGCATATTGCTCATCAGGCTTTGCTTGGCGGGCAGTGACTGCGCTTGCAAAATCAGGCTATTGCCGACGGGCTGCAAAGGCGCGGATTGGCTGATGGGTTTGCGTTTGAGCCTTTGCAGCCAAGAGAGCGGGGTTTTTTCTGTCGGCGCTTGAATCAAAGTGCCCGTTAAAAAATCTTTTTTGGCCGAAAAAAGCGCGACCGAATACTTGGAGCGTGTTTCGTTGGGCAAGCCATAGCGCAACAGCCCATCGATCGAGTATTCGGCGATCAGCATGCCGCGAAAATCGTCGAGGTGACCCGAGGGGATGTGAAGCTGAATGCTGGAGGTTTTCTCTTGCAAGCTGTCGTTGATCACTAGGGTGCCGTGCAAGATCGGGTCGCTATAGAGTGACTGGTGCGCTTTGCGCGCGCTCTCAAAATTGGCGGGATTGACCGGGCTGATGCGCAGCGCTTCGCCATTAGAGTAGAGCAAAGAGTTGATGATGGCGGGCGAGTAATAGCCGTTGGTGATTTCTTTGTTGTCGTTGTACCAATTGATGGCGTAGAGCTCGGGGTAGCGGTTGATCAAGGACTGGGCTTGGGCCACAAACTCTTCGTCGCTGATGATTTTGTTGCCATAGTTCATGGCCAAGCCGATGAGCTGCTCTTGCTCCTCCAACAGCCGCATTTTCAGCCTTTGCTGCGCGTATTCCACATCTTGCATCAACGCGTCTTGCTCACGCCCTTGTTCTTCTAAGCGCAAATAGGTGAACGCAAAAATATTAGCCGCTAAAAACAAAACAATCGAGGCGATGGGGCCGAATGTGGCAACACGATCTTGGCGGCTTGGCGAGAGGCGACCCCACCAGCGCCAGAGAAAATTCCGCCCTTGGTAGGGCGGCGGGGCACTGTCGAATACGGAGATGGGCGCGTCTTTCATGGCTGGCATTGTCGCCGAAATGGCTGGGCTGGGGCGGAAATGAGCCTGGCTATGGGCACTTGTAAGACTTAATGCAGTAGCAAAAACAGGGGCCTGCTATGGTATTCTTAGCAGCTGAATAGTCAAAAATAGCCCTGCCGGTACGCGGTCAAAAACTGCGTCATCGCGCCCGTTTCAAGGAGATACCATGTCCAAGCCAGAAGCCACCCAGCCCCAAGACGCCAATGCGCAGGCGAGCACCACCCAGCCCGAAGTCGATGTTGATGCGCTAGAGACGCGTGAATGGCTGGATGCTCTGAAAGCGGTCATTGCGACCCACGGCCGCGAACGCGGACATTTCTTGATTGAACAGTTGCTCGAAGAAGCGCGGCAAAACGGTATCGATCTGCCCTTCTCGGCCACCACCGCCTATGTCAACACCATCGAGGTGGAAGACGAAGCGCGTAGCCCCGGCAATGTGGTGATGGAAGGGCGCTTGCGCGCTTATATGCGCTGGAATGCCATGGTGATGGTGGTGCGCGCCAACCGGCTTAACCCCGAAGATGGTGGCGATTTGGGTGGGCATATCAGTTCTTTCGCTTCGGTTGCGACCATGTTCAGCACCGGCTTTAACCATTTTTGGCATGCCGACGATGGTAAACATGGCGGCGATTGCCTGTTTATCCAGGGTCACAGTTCACCTGGCGTTTATGCGCGTGCTTATTTAGAAGGCCGCATCAGCGAAGACCAACTGAAGAACTTCCGCCAAGAAACCGGCGGCAAGGGTTTGTCCAGCTACCCGCACCCCAAGCTCATGCCTGACTTTTGGCAGTTCCCCACGGTGTCTATGGGTTTAGGGCCTTTGATGGCGATTTACCAAGCCCGCTTCTTGAAGTACTTGCATGCGCGTGGCATTTGTGACACCAGCAAGCGTAAGGTATGGGCTTTTTTGGGCGACGGCGAGATGGACGAGGTCGAGAGCATGGGCGCGGTCAGCGTGGCCGCGCGCGAGGGCTTGGACAATTTGATTTTTGTCGTGAACTGCAATTTGCAGCGCTTGGATGGCCCGGTGCGCGGCAACGGCAAAATCATTCAAGAGCTGGAAGGCGAGTTCCGTGGTTCAGGCTGGAATGTCATCAAACTGATTTGGGGTGGCTATTGGGATCCGCTCTTGGCGCGGGACAAAGAGGGCATTCTGAAAAAAATCATGATGGAGATGGTCGACGGCGACTACCAAGCTTGCAAAGCCAATGACGGTGCTTTTGTTCGCAAAGAGTTCTTTGCGCGTGACCCCAAAGCGCTAGAGATGGTGTCGAAAATGAGCGACGACGAGATTTGGAGCCTCAACCGTGGCGGCCATGACCCATACAAAGTTTATGCCGCGTTCCATAAAGCGGCAGCGCACCAAGGTCAGCCTACGGTGATTTTGGCCAAGACCATCAAAGGCTATGGCATGGGTAAAAGCGCGGAAGGCAAAAACACCGCGCACCAAGCGAAAAAAATGGCGGACGAAGACATCAAAGCCTTCCGCGATCGCTTCAACATTCCGATCCCTGATGAGCAGTTGGCAGATCTGCCTTTTTACAAACCTGCCGACAACACGCCTGAGATGCAGTATTTGCACGAGCGCCGCAAAGCCTTGGGCGGTTATTTGCCCCAGCGCCGTGCGCGTGCACAAGAGCATTTTGAAGCGCCCCCCTTGGAGGCCTTTCAAGCCATCTTGGAGCCGACGGCCGAAGGCCGCGAGATCTCCACCACGCAAGCCTATGTGCGTGTGCTGACCACGCTTTTGCGCCACCCTGAACTGGGCCCGCGCGTGGTGCCCATTTTGGTCGATGAGGCGCGCACTTTTGGTATGGAAGGTTTGTTCCGCCAAATTGGTATTTACAACCACAAAGGGCAGTTGTACACGCCGGTCGATCGTGACCAGGTGATGTATTACAAAGAGCAAGCCAACGGACAGATTTTGCAAGAGGGCATCAACGAAGCGGGCGCCATGGCCAGTTGGATTGCAGCTGCAACCAGCTATAGCACCAACAACCGCATCATGATTCCGTTTTATATTTTTTACAGCATGTTTGGCCTGCAGCGCACGGGCGATTTGTGCTGGGCGGCGGGCGATATGCAAGCGCGTGGCTTCTTGCTGGGCGGTACCTCGGGCCGCACCACGCTGAACGGCGAAGGCTTGCAGCACGAGGATGGCCACAGCCACATTTTGGCTTCGACGATTCCCAATTGTTTAGCCTATGACCCTTCGTTTGCCTACGAGGTCGCGGTCATTATGCAAAACGGTCTCAAACGCATGGTGCAAGACCAAGAGAATGTCTTCTACTACATCACCCTGTTGAACGAAAACTATGCCATGCCGGGTTTGCAAGCCGGGACTGAAGAGCAAATCATCAAAGGCATGTATTTGCTGAGCGAGCCACAGCCTTCGGCGCAGGGCTTGCAGGTCAATTTGTTGGGTTGCGGCAGCATTTTGCGCGAGAGCATTGCGGCACAAAAATTGTTGCAAGAAGACTGGGGCGTGAGTGCCAATGTCTGGAGTTGCCCGAGCTTTAATGAGTTGGCGCGTGAGGGCCAAGACTGCGAGCGTTGGAACCTCTTGCACCCCACAGCGACGCCACGCGTGAGCTTTGTGGCGCAGCAACTGGGTAAATATGTGGGCCCTGTGGTCGCTTCGACCGACTATATGAAAGCCTATGCCGAGCAAATCAGGCCTTTCTTACCCAATGGCCGCCGCTACAAAGTGCTGGGCACTGATGGCTTTGGCCGCAGCGACTTCCGCTATCGCTTGCGCGAACACTTTGAAATCAACCGCCATTACATTGCTGTAGCGGCACTCAAAGCGCTGCAAGAAGATGGCCGCCTAGAGGCGCAAACGGTCGCACAAGCCATAGCCAAATATGGCATTGAGGCTGACAAAATGAACCCGCTCTACGCTTAATGATCGGAGTTGCACAGATGTCAAATTTACAAGTCAATGTTCCAGACATTGGGGACTTTACAGATGTCACCGTCATCGAGATATTGGTCAAAGTGGGTGACACCATCAAGCCTGAGCAATCGCTCGTTACGGTGGAGAGCGACAAAGCCTCGATGGAGATTCCGGCCAGCCACGCGGGCGTGGTAAAAAAAGTCTTGGTCAAAATGGGCGACAAGATTAACCAAGGTACGCCCTTGCTGGAGCTAGAAGTGGGCGCGGAAGCTGCGCCTGCACCAGCAGCGCCACCAGCAGCACAGACCGCCGCTCAAGTATCCGCTGCCGCCGCACCTACTGAAGCTGCGCCAGCCAGTACAACCCAAGCTGCACCTGCACCAGTCGCCGTGCCTGCCGCAGCATCTCAGCAGGCTGTGTCGCGTGAGCAAAAACTGCTCGTGCCCGATATCGGCGACTTCCGCGATGTGGCGGTGATTGAGATTTTGGTCAAAGTCGGTGACACCATCAAGCCTGAGCAATCGCTGGTGACGGTGGAGAGCGACAAAGCCTCGATGGAAATACCCGCCAGCCATGGCGGTGTTTTGCAATCGCTCAGCATCAAAATAGGCGACAAATTGAATATTGCTGATGTGCTGGGCGTGGTGCGGGTGACTGACGCGCAGTCGATCAATGCCAGCGCGGCACCGGCAGCACCAGCCAAAGCAGAGCAGCCCGCTGTGGCAGCCGCTGCCCCACAAGCCCCAGCGACAGCTCCTGTAGCCGCCCGCAGTGATGCGGCAGCGCCAGTAGCGAGCGAATCATCTGCGCCATCATCCGCTTTGCCGCACGCCTCACCCTCGGTGCGCAAATTCGCCCGCGAGCTGGGCGTGGCGCTTGAGCGCGTGGCCGGCAGTGGCGAAAAAGGGCGCATCACGCAAGAAGATGTGCAAGCCTACACCCGTGGCATACTGCAAAGCGCTACACAAACCGTAGCTGCTCAGGCAGCTTCGACGGTTCATTTTGCTCAAAATGATCTGAATGTTCTGCCTTGGCCCAAGGTCGACTTCAGCAAGTTCGGCACGGTGGAACGCAAAGCGCTCAGTCGCATACAAAAAATCAGTGGCGCCAATCTGCACCGCAATTGGGTGCGCATTCCGCATGTCACCAACCACGACGATGCCGACATCACGGATCTCGAACAATTGCGCGTGCAGCTCAATAGCGAAAATGCCAAAGCTGGGGTCAAAGTTACTATGCTGGCTTTCATCATCAAGGCTTGCGTTGCGGCATTGAAAAAATTCCCGCAATTCAATGCTTCGCTGGATGGCGAGGAGTTGGTCTTGAAACAGTACTACCACATTGCCTTTGCGGCCGATACGCCCAATGGCTTGGTCGTGCCGGTGGTGAAAAATGCCGATCGCAAAGGCATTATGGAGCTGAGCCAAGAGCTGGGCGAACTGGCCGCTAAAGCGCGCGATGGCAAGCTCTCGCCCGCAGATATGCAGGGCGCCTGCTTCACCATCTCTTCGCTGGGCGGCATAGGCGGAACCTATTTCACGCCCATCATCAATGCGCCTGAGGTCGCCATTTTGGGCGTTTGCCGCAGTAGCATGCAGCCCGTTTGGGATGGCAAGGCGTTTGCACCGCGCTTGATGCTGCCTTTGTCGCTGTCTTATGACCACCGCGTCATCGATGGCGCGGCAGCGGCACGCTTCAATGTTTATTTGCGCGAATTGTTGCAAGACTTTAGGCGTGTGATTCTCTAAATTGGCGTAGCCAATTGAGAGCGGCCACAGCCGAGGGCGCGCAGACGCAGGGATCACTATGCAACATTACCCCGACATTACGATGTGCTTGACCATAGGCGGGCGGCCTGAGGTTTTGGAGCGAACGCTCCACAGCATCTTGCCGCAGGCCAGCTTTGCGCAAATCATCGCGGTCAATGATTACCGCGATGCGGCCAGCAGCGCGGTTTTTCAGCGCCTGTGTCCTACTGGTCTTTTGATTGTGCCCGAGACGCAAATGGGTCACCATCCCATCGTCGACCGCATGTACAGCCAGGTGCAAACGCCCTATATTTTTCATGGCGAAGACGATTGGTTTTTTGAGCAAGGGCTGGATTTGAACCGAGCCCGCACGCTGTTGAATGCCGATGCGGCCATCAGCTCGGTGTGCTTGCGCAAGATTGAAGACTTTCCTTTTGATGCGCAAGAGGTAGGCAAAATTGTCTCTGGCAGCGCGGCAGACATCGATTACTACAGGCTCGATGGTTTGCACGAACAGTGGCATGGCTACACCTTTAACCCGCATTTGATTGCACGCGAAACGGTGCAGCAGATAGGCGCTTTTGCACAGTTTAAAAAAGAGCGCCATCTATCGCGCCATCTGCGTGCGCAAAACAAATTTACCGCTTTCATCAAACCTGGCGTCTGCCACCACATTGGCGAAGTCAGCATGGCGAATCCTCCAGCTAAATCGCGTTGGGAAGCCATACGCCGAAAAATTTTCGGTTGATAGAGCTATTTAAAGAACGAGGCTAGTCATGAGTGAACAAATCGTAAAAGTACCCAATATCGGCGATTTTGCCGATGTGGCGGTAATAGAAATCTTGGTCAAAGTGGGCGACACCATTGCCATAGACCAGTCTTTGCTGACGGTGGAGAGCGACAAAGCCTCGATGGAAATACCCTCGAGTCATGCGGGTGTGGTCAAAAGCATAGGCGTCAAGCTGGGCGACAAAATCAAAGAAGGCTCCGCCGTGATGGTGCTGGAAGTGCCTGCGCAAACAGCAGCAGCGCAGCCAGCCGCTGCGCCCGCAGCGCCACAAACGACTAATGCGGCAGCTGCAACAGTTACTGGCACGGATGCTGACGATTGCGATCTGCTGATTTTGGGCGGCGGCCCCGGC
>CAZUUN010000052.1:0-10454 GCA_964622735.1 uncultured Burkholderiaceae bacterium
GAACCCCTTTGACGAAATCGCCGTCGAAGAAGCCGTGCGCCTGAAAGAAAAAGGCATCGTGACTGAAATCATCGCCGTTTCATGCGGCGTGGCGCAATGCCAAGAAACGCTGCGCACGGCCATGGCCATCGGTGCAGACCGTGGCATTTTGGTCGAGACCAACGAAGAATTGCAGCCTTTGGCCGTGGCCAAATTGCTCAAAGCTTTGGTCGAGAAAGAGCAACCGCAGTTGATCATCTTGGGCAAACAAGCCATTGATGACGATGCCAACCAAACGGGTCAAATGCTCGCGGCTTTGGCTGATTTGCCGCAAGCGACTTTCGCCTCTAAGGTTGAAGTGGACGGCGACAAAGTCAAAGTAACGCGTGAAGTGGATGGCGGCGCAGAAACCCTGAGCATCAGCATGCCAGCAGTCATCACGACTGACTTGCGCTTGAACGAGCCACGCTATGTGACTTTGCCCAACATCATGAAGGCGAAGAAAAAACCACTCGAAACCATCAAACCCGAAGACTTGGGCGTGGATGTGGCACCGCGTTTGAAAACGCTGAAAGTGACAGAGCCAGCCAGCCGCAAAGCGGGCATCATGGTTCCTGATGTAGCCACATTGGTCGATAAATTGAAAAACGAAGCAAAGGTGCTCTAAATGACAGTTTTAGTAATTGCTGAACACGATAACCAAACGGTTAAAGCCTCGACGCTGAACACCGTCACTGCTGGCTTGGCTTGCGCTGCTGATGTGCATGTTTTGGTCGCGGGCCACAACGCTGCGGCAGCTGCCACAGCGGCTGCTGCGATTGCAGGCGTTGCCAAGGTCATACACGCCGACGGCGCGTCTTTGGCTGATGGCTTGGCTGAGAACCTGGCCGCACAAATCTTGACCATCGCTGGCAACTACAGCCACATCTTGTTCCCCGCTACGGCGTCGGGCAAAAATATTGCGCCACGCGTGGCCGCCAAGTTGGATGTTGCGCAAGTAACCGACATCACCAAAGTGGTGTCGGCTGACACTTTCGAGCGCCCAATCTACGCTGGTAACGCCATTGCCACTGTGCAAAGCGCCGACAGCGTGAAAATCTTGACCGTGCGCACGACCGCGTTTGACGCAGCTGCAACTAGCGGTGGCTCAGCTGCCGTTGAAACTGCAGCCGCTGTTGCTGACTCGGGTAAAAGCAGCTTTGTTGGCCGCGAAATCGCCAAAAACGACCGCCCAGAATTGACCGCTGCCAAAGTGGTTGTCTCAGGTGGCCGCGCTTTGGGCTCGGCTGAGAAGTTTCAAGAAGTCATGTCGCCACTGGCTGACAAACTCGGCGCAGCGCTGGGCGCAAGCCGCGCAGCGGTGGATGCGGGCTACGCGCCTAACGATTTGCAAGTCGGTCAGACTGGCAAAATCGTTGCGCCGCAGCTCTACATCGCAGCGGGCATCAGCGGCGCGATTCAGCATTTGGCCGGCATGAAAGACTCTAAAGTCATCGTTGCCATTAACAAAGACGCGGAAGCGCCGATATTCAGCGTAGCTGACTACGGCTTGGTGGCGGATTTGTTCACGGCAGTGCCCGAACTGACTGCTGCGCTGTAATCACAGTCGCTTAAGCAATCGCACGAAAGCCAGTCTTAGGACTGGCTTTTTCTTTGGGTATCATGCTTGTCACACACGCCACCCACCCCCATGATTAATATTCCCGCCCTGCGCCTCGCACTCCAGCAGTTCCAGACTGCAGGGCCGTTTCCGCATTGCGTGGTGGATGATTTTTTTGAGCCGGCTGTGGCGCAGCAGCTGGCCGTAGAGTTTCCAGCTTACGAGGATCCCCGCTGGTTCGTTTATCGCAACGCACTGGAAGACAAGAAAGCGCTGAATGACTGGAATGCGTTTACGCCGCTGACCTACCGCAGCCTTAACTTGCTCAACAGCCCGGCATTTGTCGCAGAGCTCGCAGCGTCGTTAGGCTGTACCTTGCAAACAGATAGTGGCTTGCACGGTGGCGGCTGGCACATCCATGCGAGCGGCGGCAATCTGAACCCGCACCTCGACTACTCCATCCACCCTAAACTGGGGCTGCAGCGCAAACTCAACCTCATCGTTTATTTGTCACCGCAGTTGCAGCCTGAACACGGCGGGCATTTGGGCTTTTGGCAGCACGATGCAGCAAACCAAACGCCCGGCGCACTGGCGCAAGAAATCACCCCGCGCTTTAACCGTGCCGTGTTGTTTGACACCACGCAAAACGCATGGCATGGCATGAGCCGCCCGCTGCTTTGCCCGCCCGATGTTTTTCGGCAAAGCTTGGCCGTTTATTACCTCTGCCAGCCTGAGGCTGATGCCCCGCCCCGCGCTCGCGCCCTTTACGCTGCACGCGAAGCGCAAAAGGGCGATGCCGAGATTGCCGAGCTCATTGCGCGCCGCGCCGATGTAAGGGACTCGATACAGGTTTACCGCAGCGCTGAGTCACAAAAATGATAGCTTCTCAGGCAGGTTTGACGGCTTTAAATGCCTAAAACACCATGAATAATGGCGTTTAGAGCGCCTAGCAATCATTAGCAATTCCTAAAGCCAGCCGCTGCCCCAAACCAGCTACGATAGGGCGATGAGCCAGCCTGCTAACACCCACCCTCTCACCTCCCAGCCCAGTCAAAATTTGGCGGTTTATGCCATCAACCAGCAGCCCTGCAGCGCCGAAGAGTATGCTGCGGCGGCCTGCGACCCGCGTCGCAATATCGCCATCGAAGCCTGTGCGGGTTCGGGCAAGACTTGGATTTTGGTCTCGCGCATTTTGCGCGCGCTACTAGACGGCATAGAGCCGCAAAGCATCCTCGCTATCACCTTCACCAAAAAAGCGGCGGGCGAGATGCGCACGCGCTTGGTCGAGTGGTTGGTGGCGTTTAGCCAAGAGCCTGACGACGAAAAATTAGCGCACGAGTTGCGCATACGCGGCATCGCCCAGCCTGATGGCGCGTTGCTGGCGCGACTGCGCGGTTTGCACGCGCATTTATTGCAGCAGCCGCACACGGTGCAAATACGCACTTTTCATGGCTGGTTTGGCGCGCTGTTGCAAGCCGCGCCTTACAGCGTGTTTGAGGCGCTGGGTTTACCCAAGCCCTACGAGCTGATAGAAGACGACACGCTGGCGATTGCCCAAGTTTGGCCTTTGTTTTATGCGCAGTTGCAGCGCGATGCGGCGCTGGCGGCTGACTACCAAAGCCTGATCAACGACTATGGCCGCCACAACACGCAAGAGATGCTGCGCAATGCACTGGGACGGCGCTTGGAATTTGCCCGCGCCGATGAATACGGCGTGGTCGAGCGCAGCTTGCCCACGCTGCAAGCGGCCTACCCCGAGCTGGCCGCGTATGACACGCTGGCCGCCATGCTGGCGCCAGAGTCGCGCCTGCACAGCCTGCTGCAAGAAGCCGCCAGCGATTTGTGCGCCAGCAGCAAAAAGAAACACCAAGAGCATGGACAGGCGCTGCGCCAGGGTCTAGAGCAAGGCGATATGGAGCAATGCTGCGCCGCGCTGTTTACCAAAACCATGAAGCCGCGCGCGGGGCTGCCCGCCGAGGCGTCCATCATGCGCGCCGAATCGATACTGCTGCAAATGCTGGACTGGCAAGGCTACCCGCGCGCACTGGCGCACCAAGCACGCATGACGCGGCTGCTGCGCGTGTTGCTGGCGCAATACCAAGCGCTCAAAATGCAACGCGCTTGGGTCGATATGAACGACCTAGAGCTGGCCGCGCACCGCCTGCTGACCGACCCCGAGTTGGCGGCGTGGATGCAAGAGCGCCTAGACAACCAAGTGCGGCAGGTGTTGATCGACGAGTTTCAAGACACCAGCCCGCTGCAGTGGCAGATTTTGTCGGATTGGCTGAGTGGCTACGCGGGCGCGGGCGGAGGCCAAGCGCCGCTGCGGGTGTTTTTGGTTGGCGACCCCAAGCAAAGCATTTACCGCTTTCGCAATGCCGAGCCACGCGTATTTTTGGCCGCGCAAGACATGGTGCGCGAGACTTTGGGCGGCGACTTGCTCAGCTGCGACCACACACGCCGCAACGCGCAGGCCATCATCCACACGCTGAACCAGTTAATGACGGGCAGCGAGATGCAAGGCTTTAGGCCGCACAGCAGCGCCAGCGCAGAAAGCGGCCAAGTGCTGGTCAGCTGCTTACCCGCCACGGCCAAGCCCGATAGCCAAGCCTGCCAAAGTTGGCGCGACAGCCTGCACACGCCGCGCAGCACCGAAGCTGCGCACAACTTGCAGGCCGAGCTGGAAACCGTGGCGCAGTGGTTGCAGCAAAAAATACAAACCGAGGGCGTGCCCGCCAGCGACTGCATGGTGTTGGCGCGCAGGCACGACGATTTACACGCGCTCGATGCGGTCTTGAGCGCGCGCGGCATTGCCGCCATCCGCGTCGAGAAACAAACCCTGCCCGACTATATGGAAGTGCAGGATTTGCTCGCGCTCTTGGATGTGCTGCACAGCCCGAGCAAAAACTCGAGCTTGGCGCAAGTGCTCAAATCGCCCTTGGGCGGCTGGAGCGATGCTGATCTGACGCAACTGGCGCTGCAAGCGCAAAGCGTGCACAGCACTTGGTGGCAAGCCCTGCAAGACTTGAGCGCCAGCAGCCAGCCCACTTGGCAGCCACTGGCCGCGCGCTTGCTAGAGTGGCAGGCGCTGCTCGGCAAGCTGCCCGCCTACGATGTGCTGTTTAGCATTTATGCCCAGGGCGATGTGCTGGCGCGCTATGCGGCGGCCAGCCCCAGCGCCAAGCGCGAGCGCACTTTGGGCAATTTGCGCGCTTTGCTGCAAGCAGCTTTGGATTTTCAAGGTGGGCGCTTCACCAGCACTTGGCATTTTTTGCGCGGGCTGAATGACCCGCATTTGCAAGGCCACTTCAAAGCGCCGGGCATAGACAGCAGCCAAGCCGTGCGCTTGCTCACCGTGCATGGCGCCAAGGGTTTAGAGGCCGAGCATGTGGTCTTGCTCAATTGCCAGCCCAGCGCCAAGGGCAATGAGAGCTATGGCGTTTACACCGACTGGCCCGCCGAATCGCAGCACCCCACGGCTTTTATCTTCCGCACCACGGCGGCTGAAACGCCGGACTATGTCAACCAGCTCATGCTGCAAGAGCAAGAGTTGCAAGCGCGCGAAGCGCTGAACGGTCTGTATGTCGCCATCACGCGCGCGCGCAGCTCGGTGCTCGTCAGCGCGACCGAAAACAGCCGCTCGCCTGCTAACAATTGGTGGGCTTTGCTGCAGCAACATGTCAAACCTGAAAGCTATGCGCAACTCAGCAGCGTCTTAAAAGCACCCAGCACCAAGGCCGCCGAGCCGCCTTTGGAAGTGATACAAATGGCGCAATTGCCGCAGCTTGTAGCCACTGCAAGCGTCCCAACACTCAACACGCAGATAAGCGACACCGCCGCCAGCGCCGAATCGCGCCGGGGCCAAGCGCTGCACCGCCTGCTGGAGTGGCAAGTGCAAGGCGACTTAAGCCCCCAGATGCAAGCGCGTTTGATGCGCGACTACCAACTGGAAGCCGCCGAATGCCTAGCGCTGGCTAGCCAAGCACAGCAGATGCAAAGCGGGCCTGCCGCTTGGATTTGGGACGCGGCGCACATCACTTGGGGCGCAAACGAGCTAGAGCTGGCGCATGAGGGCCAAGTCTTGCGGCTCGACCGTTTGGTGCAAGCGACAAGCAGCCAAGACTGGTGGGTGATCGATTACAAAAGCGCCTTGAACCCTGAGCACGATGCCGCGCTGCAAGCGCAAATGCAGCAATACTGCCTAGCCGTGCAAGCGTGGCAGGGCGCAAGCGCGCGGGTGCGCGGCGCTTGGGTCACGGGCGCAGGTCGTTGGGCCGAGCTGGCGACAGAGTGAAGCGGGCATTGCAAGCCGCGTAAAATCAAAGCATGAATCAACAAGAACTCAAACAATTGGTGGGCCAAGCCGCGCTGGCCTACATCCAGCCCAACACCATCATCGGCGTGGGCACAGGCTCAACCGTCAATTGCTTTATCGAGGCGCTGACGCAGCTGCCCTTTGCGGTCAAGCAAGCGGTCAGCAGTTCTGAGGCATCAAGCGCGCTGCTGCGAAAAATAGGCATAGAGGTGCTGGACGCGAACACGGTCGAGAGCCTGAGCGTCTATGTCGATGGCGCTGACGAGATCAACCACAGCGGCCACATGATCAAAGGCGGCGGCGCTGCGCTGACCCGCGAAAAAATCACCGCCGCCATGAGCGCGCAGTTTGTCTGCATCGCCGACGAGAGCAAGCTGGTGCAAACGCTGGGCGCTTTTCCGCTGCCCGTTGAAGTCATACCCATGGCGGCCAACGCCATTGCGCGTCGCTTTGCCGCAATGGGCGCACAAGCCACCCTGCGCCACAAAAACGGCCAGCCCTTGCTCACCGACAACGGCATGCAGGTGCTGGATGTGACGGGTCTAAAAATCCACGACGCGCTTGCGAGCGAGACGCTGATCAACCAATGGCCGGGCGTGGTGACGGTGGGCATTTTTGCCGCGCAGCGCGCCCATGTCTGCTTGCTGGGCACCGCCCAGGGCGTTAAAACCATCACTTTTGACTAGTGGAGCGCTTGTGCAAGACCTAGACCAGCTCTACAAAGCCATTACCGGCGGTGACAGCTTGGCGCAGCGCCGCGCGATTGCCAAAGCCATCACCCTGCTCGAATCGACCCGCGCCGACCACCGCGAACAAGCCGATGTGCTGCTCACGCGCTTGCTGCCGCACAGTGGCAAGTCGCTGCGCTTGGGTATCAGCGGTGTGCCGGGCGTGGGCAAATCGACCTTTATTGAAACGCTGGGGCTTTACCTCATCGGCCTGGGGCACCGCGTGGCGGTGCTGGCGATTGATCCGTCTTCTATGGTTTCGGGCGGCTCTATTTTGGGCGACAAAACCCGCATGGAACGCCTGTCTATGCATCCGCAAGGCTTTATTCGCCCCAGCCCCAGCTCGGGCAATTTAGGCGGCGTGGCGTCGATGACGCGCGAAAGCATGTTGGTGTGCGAGGCGGCGGGCTACGACATCGTCATCGTCGAGACCGTGGGCGTGGGCCAAAGCGAAATCGCCGTGGCGGGCATGAGCGATATGTTTGTGCTGCTGCAACTGCCCAATGCGGGCGATGATTTGCAAGCGATTAAAAAAGGCGTGATGGAAGTGGCCGACCTCGTCGTCATCAACAAAGCCGACATCGACCAGCACGCTGCCACGCGGGCGCAGGCGCAAATCAGCTCCTCTTTGCGTTTGCACGGCATGGTGGCGCAGGCGCTGGGCGACCACGCGGCGGCGGCAGCGGGCGAGTTAGAGCGCTTTTGGCAACCACGGGCGATACAAATCAGCGCGCTGATGGAAACCGGCATAGACGCGCTGTGGCAAGCCGTGAGTGAATACCAGCGCTTGGGCCAGGCCAACGGCAAAATTGCCGCGCGGCGCAAACAACAAAGCCACGCTTGGATGTGGGAGCGCATCGACGCGGGGCTGAAAGACGCCTTCCGCGCCCACCCGCAAGTGGCTGCGCAACTGGCCGCCACCACGGCGCAAGTACTGGCTGGCCAAGTGCCAGCCTCAGCCGCGGCGCGCAGCTTGATTGCAGCGTTTAAGAACTAAACGCGGCACTTTCCTTCATTTTTAAGCATGTTTTAAGCCTTTTAGGCCGTCAAACCTGCCTGAGCAGCTACAAAATAAGTAGTGTTATTTATCGTGTTTGGTATGGCACTAAACACGCAAGCAATGCTGCCACGCGGCGTAGCCCCAAACAAAAGCGGTGTAAACGCCGGCCACGAACACAGCCGCCGAACCCAAATCTTTCGCCATGCCTGAGAGTGGGTGAAACTCGGGGCTGATGCGGTCTATCGCCGTTTCGACGGCGGTGTTGAGCAACTCCACCACCATCAGCAGCACGCCAGTGGAAAGCAGTACTGCCACTTCAACCCACTGACGCCCCAGCACAAAGGCCAGCGGCAGCATCAGCACAAAGAGCACCACCTCTTGCCGAAAGGCGGGCGTGCCAGCCCAAGCGGCTTTCAGCCCCTGCAGCGAGTAAATGGCGGCGTGCCACAGGCGGTTCAGCCCTTTGCGCGCTTTTTGGGGATTGGCGGTGTTTGTATCCATGCCGCGCATCCTAACCCAAGAATCGCGCAGCAGGGCCGCAGTTGCGACATGAGCTGTCGAGGCCGCAAGGTATCATTGCAGAATGCCCAAAAAGAAAAGCGACACCCCCACCACGGCCCCCACTTGGGACGAATCCCACGCGCAGGCGCAGCCATTTTTTGATGATGCGAATGACATCCCCGAGGACTTTAGCGGCGAGCTCGACGAGCCCGCCAGCTGGGAGTCGCTCGCGCCTGCGGCGCCGCGCGGCATACAAGCGGCCGCGCCGCACAAAGCGCGCGCCAACCACACCGCCGCCGATGGCTTGCCCAGCCCAAACCGCGCCAGCGCCGAGCACAGCCTGCCCGATGCGCGCATCGCGCAATTGCGCATTCCGCCGCATTCGCTCGAAGCCGAGAGCAGCGTGCTCGGCGGCCTTCTGCTCGACAACCACGCATGGGAAAACATTGGCGACTTGCTCAACCAAGACGACTTTTACCGCTACGAACACCGTTTGATTTTTGGCGCCATTGCAGACCTGATCAACGCCTCGCGCCCAGCCGATGTGATCACCGTGTTTGAAACCCTGCAACGCAAGAACAAGGCGGACGAAGTGGGCGGCTTGGTCTACCTCAACAGCTTGGCGCAATATGTGCCCAGCGCGGGCAATATTCGCCGCTACGCCGAGATCGTGCGCGAGCGCGGCATCTTGCGCAAACTGGTCAGCGTGGGCGACGAAATCGCCACCCGCGCCTTCAACACCCAAGGCATGGAAGTGGCCAAAGTGCTGGACGAGGCGGAGCAAAAAATCTTCAAAATTGGTGAAGAAAGCGCCCGCAACAAACAAGGCTTTGTCGGCATGGAAAGCCTGATCGTCGACTTGATGGACAAGGTCACCGAACTGTCAGAAAACCCAACCGATGTGACCGGTGTGCCGACAGGCTTTGTCGATCTCGACAAAATGACCAGCGGCTTGCAAGCGGGCGACTTGGTGATTTTGGCGGCGCGCCCCTCTATGGGTAAAACCGCGTTGGCCGTGAACATTGCCGAGCATGTGGCGCTGAACGAGGGCATGCCCGTGGCGCTGTTCTCAATGGAGATGGGCGCCGCCCAATTGGCCATTCGTATCGTCGGCTCGGTCGGTCGCATCGACCAATCGCGCCTGCGCACGGGCAAGCTGCAACAAGATGAATGGGGCCGTTTCTCCGATGTGCTCGAGCGCCTGAAAGAAGTGCCGCTGCACATCGATGAATCATCAGGCTTAACTTCGAGCGAATTGCGCGCCAATGCCCGCCGCTTGGCGCGACGCGAAGGCAAGCTGGGTCTGATTGTGGTCGATTACTTGCAGTTGATGAGCGGCTCATCCGGCGGCAGCGACGAAAACCGCGCCACCGAACTGGGCGAAATCTCGCGTGGCCTGAAGATGCTGGCCAAAGAGTTGCAATGCCCCGTGATTGCGCTCTCGCAGCTCAATCGCAGCGTAGAAAACCGCCCCGACAAACGCCCCATGATGAGCGATTTGCGCGAATCGGGCGCGATTGAGCAAGATGCCGACATCATCATGTTCATCTACCGCGACGACTACTACAACAAAGAAAACAGCAAAGAGCCGGGCGTAGCCGAAGTCATCATCGCCAAACAGCGTAACGGCCCGACGGGTACGGTGCGCCTGTCCTTCTTGAAGCCGCTCACGCGCTTTGAGAGCTTGGCGCAGCACTACGACGATAATTATTAATGGCGGCGCTTTTATCACGGGGGACACACGCCCATAAAAAAACCAGCCGAGGCTGGTTTTTATGGCTTGTCCCAAGCTTTTTTACACAGGCTCAGCAGTATCCAAAGGCACACGGAAACTGCCATTAGTGACTTGACTGATAGGGTTGCCTTCGACATCTTTGGCGACCTTAGCCTCAAATCTTCCCGATATTTCGGTAGCACTCACATCTTCCACGGTTATTGTGCAAGATGAACCATTCGTGCCATCAGCGAAGTAGTAATCTTCAGCTCCGTTACGGTAGTCCTCGAAATAAATCTCCAAGGTGCTGCTTTCTGCACTCACTGAAGTCCCGCAAGCGTAAGTCCCTTTTGCCTTTGGCAGCCCATACACCTCCCAATAAGCTTGCTCAGACTCGCCACTAGTGACAGATCCGTCGAAATGCAGTGTCGCACCTTCGTCATGGTCATGAGCACTCAAAGATGTTTGTGCATTAAACACCGCACCGAGCACGGTGCCTTTAATGTGCGGTGCCGCATCAATTGCAGGCGCACCATCACCGCCGCCACAAGCGGCCAGCGCCAAAGTGGCCAGCGCCAAAAGCGTTAATTTTTTCAATGTCATCATCATCTCCCTGT
>CAZUUN010000053.1:0-10391 GCA_964622735.1 uncultured Burkholderiaceae bacterium
CGCTTGGTTTTTACGCTCATCACGGGGCTGGCCCGTGGGTGAAGACGAAGCCGCAGCTGCTTGCAAATCGAGGCCCACAGCTGCCGTCAGCGCTTGAATGTCGTAATCACCCAGCTCCATATAAAAACCACGGCGCAGACCGCGTGGCAGCTGCATCGCGCCGTAGCGAATGCGGATCAAACGGCTGACGGCGTGGCCGACGCTCTCAATCATGCGGCGCACCTCGCGGTTGCGGCCTTCATTGATCGTGACTTTGTACCAATGGTTGGCGCCTTCGCCACCACCTTCTTCGATGCTACCGAACTGGGCCATGCCATCGTCGAGTTGCACGCCGCCCAGCAGCTTGTCTTTTTCAACATTGCTGAGTGCGCCCAAAACGCGCACAGCGTATTCGCGCTCTAGACCAAAACGCGGGTGCATCAAGCGGTTCGCCAATTCGCCCGAGTTGGTAAACAAGAGCAAGCCTTCGGTATTCAAATCCAAACGGCCAACCGACTGCCACTTGCCCTGTTGCAGGCGCGGGAGTTTGCGGAAAACGGTCGGGCGATTTTGCGGATCATCGTGCGTCACCACTTCGCCAGCTGGCTTGTGATAAGCCAAAACGCGCGGGCGCGGCGGCGCAATGCTCAAGCGCAGCAATTTGCCATTGACGCGTAATTTATCGCCCCACTGAATGCGTTGGCCCACATGGGCCGCTTCATCATTGACTGAAATACGGCCTTCAGCAATCAGGCGCTCCATCTCTAGGCGCGAGCCCAAACCGGCCTGCGCCAACACTTTGTGCAGCTTGGGTTGTTCGGGTTGAGGCGGCAATACGCGCTTGGGAAAACCAGGTGCGTCTGGGCTTTCTTCCGCATCCAAAGCGCCAGCAATGACATCGTCAAAAGCCAAGCCCACAACAGGCTCATCGCTGATCGGCACCAGCTTGCCGCGGTTGGGGCGCGCCTCGCCGTCTTCACCGCGCGGACCGCGTTTTGGCCGAGCACGGCGCTCAGTGGCACCAGGTTCGCCAGCGGCGTCTTGGCTAGCGTCAGCTGTATTTTCTTGCACACCGTCTTGGGCGCTGGCCGCATTCTCTGCCACCGGCTGATCGGCGCTGTTCGCGCCTTCTGCCACCACATCCATCGAAGCATTTATAGGCGCATCTACTGGCGTCTTGGCTTTGCGCGTGCGGGCTGGGCGCGCAGGCGGCTCTTGGCTCACCGCGCCTTCACCCTTTGCACTCTCATCCGCCGCAGGGGCCTCTGCCTTGCGTGCACGCGGTTTGCGCACTTTTGCGGGCGCTGGTTCACCCTCAGCGGCAGCTTCAGGCGCCGTTGCTGGCGTCAAATCGGGCCTTGCCTCTTGTGCTGGGTCTTGTGGCAAAGGGTTTTGCGCGTCTTGCGTCTCGTTCGTCATGTTCTATGGGTCCTTATCAGGCGCGATTTACGGCGCTGGCGGCGTGTTGCTTGTGGCTTCGGGGTTGAGGTCAGCGCTGGGCAGCTCGGGGCTGGACGCATCGGCGCTATCGGGGTTATCGGTGATGGGGCTAAAGAGATCAGCCACGCCTTCGCGTGCCAATAAGGCGCTCAGTTCGCTGCTGGCATTGGCATTGGCGGCCAAGGCATGCAAGCGCTCCATCGCGTCCTCGGGTGGGCTCTCAATGGCGGGCAACTCGGTCAAAGCGGCCAAGCCCAAATCATCTAAAAATTGTTTGGTGGTGGCGTAGAGCGCTGGTCGGCCCACGGTTTCGCGGTGGCCGATCACTTCGATCCAGCCGCGGTCTTTCAGCTGCTCGATGATGTGCGAGCTGATGGTGACGCCGCGTATGTCTTCCATGTCGCCGCGCGTGCAGGGCTGGCGGTAGGCGATGATGGCCAAGGTCTCCAGCGTGGCACGGGTGTAGCGCTGTGGCTTTTCGGGGTGCAGGCGTTCTAAGAACACATGCACATCGGGCCGGCTTTGAAAACGCCAGCCGCTGGCAATCGGCACCAGCTCCAAGCCTTTGTCTTGCCAGTCGCGCTGAATGTTTTCTAACAAACTTTCAATTTGCGTGCGCTCTAGGCTGCCCGCAAACAAGGTGTCGATATCGCGCAGGCCCAAGGCTTGTTGCGCGCACAGCAAGGCAGTCTCAAGCACGCGCTGGGCGGCTCGCATCGATTCGTCTGCAGTAGTTTGCATAGGTGTAGTGCAATGGTGCGATAGAGTCGCCTCAAGCGCGGCTAGCAGCCGTGGGCTTGAAGGCAGAGCTGGTATCGGCTAAAAGGGCGCAGCACCATTCAGGGCGCGCATCCGCTGCTTATAAAAATAATCTAGTAATACGATTAAAAAATCCAGCTGGCATGCGCCAGAAGAAAATTTGCACCAGCAGGTGCAAAGGGGGTGCTGGAAAGTGTTGCCTCGTCGGCAAGGTGCGGGTTGAGCGCACTAGAGCGCCATTATAAGGCCTGCAAGCAACCTGACAAGCCCACCGACTCACTACTCAAACGATAGCTACTCAGGCAGGTTTGGCGGCCTAAAACCTCAATTTCACTCCAAATCTTCGACTACAGGTATATCAAAGCCAGCGGCGGTAATCGCCCCAGCCATATCGGGCGGCACAGGCGCAAAGCATTCCACCATTTGGCCCGCCAAGATCGGATGCTCAAAGCGCAACTGCCAAGCGTGCAGCCCTTGGCGCTCCAAACCAAACAAGGGCCGACCACCATAAACCGCATCAGCCACCAGTGGGTGGTGCAAATGCAGCGCATGCACGCGAATTTGGTGGGTGCGGCCAGTGTGCAGCTTGCAATGCAAGAGCGTGGCGTCCTCTGACGTGTCGAGCAGATAAAACGCCGTTTGCGCCGGTTTGCCGTGCTCGCCGCGCTCCAAATCCACCACCGCCATGCGCAAGCGGTTGCGCGTGTCGCGGCCTATGGCGGCATCGACTTCGCGGTCTTCGTTGATGCCCCAGTCGCCATGCGCCAGCGCGAGGTATTCGCGCTTGACCTCGCGCGCAGCGATTTGCGCAATCAAACGATCCATCGCCAAGCGCGTGCGCGCCAGCACCATCAGGCCGCTGGTGTCTTTGTCAAGGCGGTGCACAATGCCCGCGCGCGGCAAGCCGCCCGCTAACTGGTCAAGGGCGAGCAAGCCGTTGAGCAAAGTGCCCGACCAGTTACCCGCTGCCGGGTGCACCACCAAGCCCGCAGGTTTGTTGATGACGCGGATGTATTCATCCAAATAAACCGTCTCGATCGGCATGGCCTGAGGCGTGAAGGCCTGGGCTTGGGCGCTGGGGCGCAACTCAAACGCCCACTCGTCGCCTAATTTGAGTTTGTAGGCGGCCTTGGTCGCCGCCACGCCATTGATGTGGGCCGCACCTTGCTCGATCAATTGCTGCACAAAGCCGCGTGAGAATTCGGGCAGCGATTGCACCAAAAATTTATCCAGCCGCAGGCCATGCTCTGCCAAACTGATGCGGCCGCTGCGGGTCTCGACCTCTTGGCTGATTTCCAGCTCCGCATCCTCTGCTTGAATTTCAGGACTGCTGGCTATAATCGATTGCGATGCGCTGGCTTGGCCGTTTACAGATGGCTGCTGGGGTGCTAGATTGTTTTTTTTAACTGTGGGCAAATTGGCCACCAAAAGGTTTATATGTTGGGCGCATTATCCTCTCCTCCAGCCTCTCGCTCTGCCGCCCTGCTCTTAGGCGCGGTTTTTTTCACCCTCGTTG
This sequence comes from uncultured Burkholderiaceae bacterium, assembly GCA_964622735.1. GTDB lineage: Bacteria > Pseudomonadota > Gammaproteobacteria > Burkholderiales > Burkholderiaceae_C > JAMIFN01. The sequence goes on from CAZUUN010000053.1 coordinate 3,695, forward strand.
TCGGCTGCGCCAGTGACAAGGGCTATAAAAAGATCAACGCCAACTCCAGCCCCAACGAGATTTATGCCGAGGCGCAAGAAGAAATGCGCAGCAGCAGCTGGGACAAAGCCGTGCCTTTGTTCGAGCAACTCGAAGGCCGCGCCGCTGGCACGCCTTTGGCGCAGCAAGCGCAACTCGAAAAAGCCTACGCCTATTACAAAATGGGCGACCAAGCGACTGCCATCTCCACGCTAGACCGCTTCATGAAGCTGCACCCGACTAGCCCGGCGATGGACTACGCGCTCTACCTCAAAGGCTTGATCAACTTCAACGACGACCTCGGTATCCTTGGCTTCATTAGCAAACAAGATTTGTCAGAGCGCGACCAGAACGCCGCCAAACTCTCGCTCGAAGCATTTAGAGAATTGCTCACCCGCTTTCCGCAATCTAAATACGCGGAAGATGCCGGCAAGCGCATGCAATACATCATCAACAGCTTGGCGCAGTCTGAGGTGAATGTGGCGCGCTACTATCACAAGCGCGGTGCGTATGTTGCCGCTATCAACCGCGCCCAAGCGGCCCTGAAAGACTACCCCGACACACCCGCGCAAGAAGAAGCGCTCTATCTTTTAACGCTCAGCTACGATGCTTTGGGTTTGAAAGAATTGGCGCAAGACAGCCGCCGCGTTTACGCCGCCACTTACCCGCGCGGCACCATGCTGCAAACAGGCCCCGTGCGCGCTGCACGGCCTTGGTATCGTCCTTGGTAAAGCGCTTAATCGCTATTAATTAAGTAGCTACTCAGGCAGGATTAACGGTCATTTTCAGCGTTTTTTATCTAAAAAATCTGGTTTTGTGCTGCAGCTACCCCTAATCGGCGCTGCGCTCAGCGCTTGTCTGCACTTAAGCATCAAGGCTTAGCCCAAAAACAGCATGCCGCAGAGCATAGGCAAGACGATGTAACATTCATGCCATCATGTTTTCGTTTACTCGCCTGCCTTTGCCGCCTCTTTTCTTGCGCCTTTTCGCCGCCAGCGTTTTGTGCTTGGGGCTGAGCGCTTGCGCTGGTTTGCAAAACACCGAACTCGCACCCGGCGCAGCGCCAGTCTATGCAGCAGCAGCCGATGCCGCGCCGCTGTATGACGGCAGTGCCGACACAGAGCGCGATCGCCCCTTACTGCGTTCCGCCTTAGCGCTGGGAGCGCCCGCGGGTTTGCAAAGCGGTGTGCGCACGCAAATACAGTATTTTTTAGGCAACCGCGAACCCTATCGCATCGGCGTAGGCGACAGCGTGCAAGTGCGCATTCAAATGCCAGACGCCCCGCAAGCGCTGGTGCGCGAAGTCGGAGTCGATGCCGAGGGCGTGGTTGATTTGCAAGATTGGGGTGCCTACCGCCTAGCGGGTCTGAGCACCCAACATGCAGCGCGCGTGATCGCAGCGAGTTTGGTCAGCGAAGCGGGCATGCCCCCCACGCAAGTACAAGTCACCCAATACCAAAGCCAATTTATCACCCTGGGTGGGCAGGTCTATGCCCCCGGGCGTTACGCCATCGACGACACCCCCATGAGCTTGGCCGAAGCCATCACCCGCGCGGGCAGCCTGCTCAGCGACGCAGATTTGGCCAATATCGGCCTGACGCGCAATGGCCAGTTGCTCAGACTCAATCTCCCCAGCCTGTATGAAAACGGCATAGGCCCGCAAGAAATCATGCTGCGCGGCGGCGATGCGCTGTATTTCTCGGCCAGCGAGCCGCCAATCAATCGGCCTTAAGCCCTTTCAGGCCTCAAACTCAAGACTAACCAGCCGACAAGTGCGGCAAGAGCTGCGCCACCGCGCGCGGATAAATCAGATGCTCTTGCGTCAAAATCCGCGCGGCCAACTGCGCCGCGTCGTCACCCGGCAAAATGGGCACCACGGCCTGCGCCAAAATCGGCCCATGGTCTAGTTCAGCCGTGACTTGGTGCACGGTTGCACCCGCGACTTGGCAGCCCGCATCAATCGCGCGCTGGTGCGTATGCAAACCCGGGAAAGCGGGCAAGAGCGAAGGGTGAATATTGATCAAACGGCCGCTGTAATGCGCCACAAAAGCGGGCGTCAAAATGCGCATAAAGCCTGCCAACACCACCAAAGTGGGTGCGTAACTGTCTATTTTTTCTGCCAGCGCTTGGTCAAAAGCCTCGCGGCTGGCATAGCTGCGGTGGTCTACAGCGGCGTGCGCAATGCCGCGCTCAGCCGCAAACTGCAAGCCTTTGGCCGTGGGTTGATTGCTGATCACTGCAGCGACCTGCGCGCCCAGCTTTTGCGCCCATTGTTCGTGCTCAGCCGCTTGAACGATGGCGGCCATATTGCTGCCGCCACCCGAAATCAGGATCACAATGTTTTTCATTTGCTGATTGTATAAAGCATTCGGGTCCAAGCTGCAAAAACACAGCCGCAGACTGCCCGCCGAGCCGTAAAAATATATCGCCGATAATAGGGGCTTGACGATGGCACAAGGGCGCGCCCCTTGCATGCACGCAAAAAGCTGCGCACGCAGCCCCTACCTCTCCCCCAATAGTGATCGAGATATTTTATGGCTCAGTATGTATTTAGCATGAACCGCGTCAGCAAGACGGTTCCACCCAAACGCCAAATTTTGAAAGACATATCGCTGTCTTTCTTGCCTGGCGCCAAAATCGGCGTACTTGGCCTGAACGGCTCAGGCAAATCGACCTTGCTCAAAATCATGGCCGGTGTTGACAAAGAGATTGAAGGCGAAGCCATTGCCATGCCCGGCATCAAAATCGGCTATTTGCCGCAAGAGCCACAGCTTGACCCGACGCACACGGTGCGTGAATCCGTCGAGAGCGGCATCGGCGATGTCAAAGCCGCACAAGACCGCCTCGAGCAGGTCTATGCCGAATATGCGGAAGAAAACGCGGACTTTGACGCGCTCGCGGCAGAGCAAGCCGAACTAGAAGCCATTATTGCCGCCGCCGGTGGCGACAGTGGCTCAGACCACCAACTCGAAATCGCGGCTGACGCGCTGCGCCTGCCCGCATGGGATGCCATCATCGGCAATCTGTCGGGTGGTGAAAAGCGCCGCGTCGCGCTGTGCCGCCTGCTGCTGAGCAAACCCGACATGCTGCTGCTCGACGAGCCAACCAACCACTTGGACGCGGAATCAGTCGATTGGCTCGAACAATTCTTAGCCCGCTTCTCCGGCACTGTGGTGGCCATCACCCACGATCGCTACTTCTTAGACAACGCGGCCGAGTGGATTTTGGAGTTGGACCGCGGACGCGGCATTCCATGGAAAGGCAACTACTCTTCTTGGTTATCACAAAAAGGCGACCGCCTTGAGCAAGAACAAAAAGGCGAAGAAGCCCGTGCCAAAGCCCTGAAAAAAGAGTTGGAATGGTCACGCCAAAACCCGAAAGGCCGCCAAGCCAAATCCAAAGCGCGTTTGGCACGCTTTGAAGAATTGAGCGACCACGAATACCAAAAACGCAATGAAACGCAAGAGATTTTCATTCCCGTGGCCGAGCGCTTGGGCAATGAAGTCATCGAGTTCAACGGCGTGAGCAAGTCTTTTGGCGACCGCTTGCTGATCGACAACCTCAGCTTCAAAATTCCACCGGGCGCCATCGTCGGCATCATCGGCCCCAACGGCGCCGGCAAATCCACGCTCTTCAAACTGATCGCGGGCAAAGAGCAGCCCGATAGCGGCAGCGTCACCATCGGTAAAACCGTGCAAATGGCTCTTGTCGACCAACACCGCGATGATTTGGCGAATGAGAAAACGGTCTGGGAAGACATCTCAGGCGGGCTGGACATACTCACCGTCGGCAAATTTCAAATGGCGAGCCGCGCTTACTGCGGTCGCTTCAACTTCAACGGTGGCGACCAGCAGAAAAAAGTCGGCGCACTTTCAGGGGGCGAGCGCGGGCGCTTGCACATCGCCAAAACCTTAATCGGCGGCGGCAATGTACTGCTACTCGATGAACCATCGAACGACTTAGATGTGGAAACATTGCGCGCCCTCGAAGACGCGCTGCTGGAGTTTGCCGGCAGTGTGATGGTGATTAGCCATGATCGCTGGTTCTTGGACCGCATTGCCACCCATATTTTGGCAGCTGAGGGCGATAGCCAATGGGTCTTCTTTGACGGCAACTACCAAGAATACGAAGCCGACAAGGTCAAACGCCTAGGCGAAGAAGGTGCTAAACCCAAACGCATGCGCTTCAAAGCCTTGAAATAAAAATGCCCACTCATGCAGGCCGCCCTAGCCTGCATGGGTGCGCCGTTTGGTCGATTTACGCTTTTGTGCGTCAAAAAAGCTATAATCGAGGACTTTTCTGACAACATTCACAAACATTTAAGGAAATTACCATGGCATCAGCCAAACCCAAGAAAAAAAACCCCCGCCTGGCATCAGGCCGTAAACGCGCACGCCAAAATGTGCACCTGAATGCAGCCAACACCTCTTTGCGTTCTAAATACCGCACCGCGGTGAAGAATGTAGAAAAAGCCATCACCACTGGTGATAAAGCCAAAGCCACTGAATTGTTTGCCAAAATGCAATCTATCGTTGATACGATCGCAGACAAAGGCATCTTCCACAAAAACAAAGCAGCCCGCGATAAGAGCCGCCTGTCTACCAAAGTTAAAGCTTTGGCCGTAGCAGCCGCATAAAACCGGCGCAAGCACACAAGCCCTGAAATTGGCAGTCTCTGCCCATTTCAGCCGTTTGAATAGAGTGCGCTGTCAGAAAAGTAGAAAACCGCCGAATAGGCGGTTTTTGTATGGCTGCAGCTAAAGCGTTGGCTTAGCTAAAAATGCCTTTGCGAATCAAGCCGACGGCCAAACCCTCAATCGCGAAAGGCTCATCAGGCTGCACCACGATGGTTCTGAAATCTGGATTCTCAGCATGCAACTCGATCAGGTGCTTGTTGCGCTGAAAGCGCTTGACCGTGACCTCATCGCCCAAACGCGCAACGACGATTTGGCCGTTTTGCGCCTCTTTGGTGGCGCGTACCGCCAGCAAGTCGCCATCTAGAATCCCGACATCGCGCATGCTCATGCCTTTGACTTTGAGCAGGTAATCGGGTTTTTGCTCAAACAACTCGGGCGCAACCGCATAGGTTCTTTGTACATGCTCCACCGCCAGTACGGGCGAACCCGCAGCCACACGCCCAATCAAGGGTAGCAAAATCTCTTGCAAGCGATCGACCACGGCTGCACCCGCTTTACCTAAGCTGCTGGCGGCAGCCACTGGGCGCTTTTTAAGGCGTATGCCGCGCGAGGTGCCGGTGACCAAGTCAATCGCGCCTTTGCGCGCCAGCGCCTGCAAATGCTCCTCAGCCGCGTTGGCTGATTTGAAACCCAATTGCTTGGCAATCTCAGCCCGCGTGGGCGGCGCGCCGGTGTTTTCTATGGCCTCTTCAATCAGACGCAAAATTTCTTCTTGGCGGGCGGTCAGTGCTACAGTCATGATCAGCTTACTAGGTATATATACATACTGTTATTTTAATCAGTAAAATGCAATTGGCAAGCAATTTTTATAGCATTTAACACTTATGCAACAAGACTTTGAAGCTGACGCGCCCAAAATCGTACTCTTGGGCACAGGCGGCACCATCGCTGGCTGGGCAGCCGATGCCACGCGTCAGGGTGATTACCAAGCAGGCGTTTTAAGCACGGCGGCGCTATTGGCCGATTTAGAGCCGCCGCTCGCAGGCAGCGTCAGCATCGCGCTAGACGAGTTTGCCCACATCAACAGCAAAGACGCCAGCAGCGATTTTTGGCTGGCCTTGCGCAGCCGTTTAGCCGCGCATTTGGCGCAAGCCAGTACCGCCGCGGTGGTGGTGACACACGGCACCGATACGCTGGAAGAAACTTGTTTTTTCTTAAGCCACACGCTGCCGCACAGTACCAAGCCCTTGATATTCACTTGCGCCATGCGCCCTGCCTCGCACCCACAGCCCGATGGCCCACAAAATCTGCGCGATGCATTGCTGTTGGCGCAGCAGCCACAGGCCGCAGGGCGTGGGGCCTTGGTGGTTTGCGGTGGCGAGGTTCATGCAGGCAGCGCTTTAGAAAAAGTGCACAGCAGCAGCCTCAGGCCCTTTATCAGCCGCAATGGCCTGCCTTTAGGCCTGATTCGGAATAACCAGCTCATTTGGAGTAAGAATGATGATCAAAATAGCCAGAAAATGCCGTCAAACCTGCCTGAACAGCTATTAAATTTGATGCATTCAGTACAAGCCCAGCAGTTACCACGGGTGGAGATCATTCACAGCCACGCGGGCGCTAGTGGCGCACTGGTCGATGCTTTGCTCACGGCGAGCACTGCGCCGCCGCTGGCTGGCATCGTGGTGGCGGGCACGGGCCAGGGCACGATACATCAGGCCCTAGAACAGGCTTTGCTGGCTGCACAGCAGCAAGGCGTGCGCGTGGTGCGCGCCAGCAGTTGCCAAGGCTTGGTACACCAAGCGCTGCACGATCCTTTTATCGTCTACCCGCAGCTCTCGCCCAAGCAGGCGCGGATCCAATGCATGCTCGATTTACTGTCTGCCGCCTAAGCGCCGCAGACAACAAAAAAGCACCTTGCGGTGCTTTTTGTTATATTGGCAACGAGTGTTTATTTACACTCTATACTGCCAATAAAAGATGGTGCCCAAGAAGGGACTCGAACCCCCACGATGTTACTCGCTAGTACCTGAAACTAGTGCGTCT
>CAZUUN010000054.1:0-10199 GCA_964622735.1 uncultured Burkholderiaceae bacterium
TGCTGACGCAAGGCATGGTGCTCAACCACCTCTACAGCCGCCGTACCGCCAAGGGTGCGAAAGAGTACTTCTGGCCCAAAGATGTGGAGCATGTGCTGGACGCGAGCGGCAAGATCGTGGGCGCCAAGCTCATCGCTGCCCAAGACAGTGCCGACGGTCTGTTGCCTGTGGGCACGGCCATCGACTACGAAGGCGTAGGCACGATGTCGAAGTCGAAAAACAATGGCGTTGATCCGCAAGATTTAATCGAGCGCTATGGCGCCGATACCGCGCGCCTCTACACCATGTTTACCGCGCCGCCTGAGGCGACGCTGGAGTGGAACGATGCGGCGGTAGAGGGCAGCTACCGCTTTCTCAAGCGCGTTTGGTCTTATGCGCACAAACATGGCGATGCGCTGCGCGCAGCCACAGCGGGCGATTTGAGTGCAGCGCCTTTGCGTGCTGAAGCGAAAAAACTGCGCCGCGAGATTCACCTCGTGCTCAAGCAAGTCAGCTACGACTACGAGCGTATGCAATACAACACTGTGGTGTCGGGTTGCATGAAGTTGCTCAACGCCCTCGAAGATTTTGACTTTGACAGCAGCAATGGCGATGCGGCGTTGCGCTGTGAAGGCGTCTCGCTCTTGCTGCGTATGCTCTACCCCGCTTGTCCACACATCGCTTTTGCGCTGTGGGCTGAGTTGGGCTACTCGAGTGCAGCGGGTGGCCTGCTCGATGCCGCTTGGCCGACGGTGGACGAGGCTGCGCTGGTGCAAGACGAGATCGAGCTGATGCTGCAAATCAATGGCAAGCTGCGCGGCAGCGTCACGGTGGCAGCTGGGGCGAGCAAAGAAGTGATCGAGGCTGCGGCTTTGGCGACCGAGGCCTTTGTCAAACAAGCCGATGGCGCTGCACCGAAAAAAGTCATCGTCGTACCTGGGCGCTTGGTCAATATCGTGCTCTAAGGCAAATTCAAAAGGAAAAACCATGAAACGCCGCGAATTTGCTGCCAGAGCAGCTGTTATTTTTGTAGCGCCGACGCTCTTGTCGGCTTGTGGTTTTGCCATGAAGGGGCCGAGCCGCCTGCCTTTTGCGACTGTTTATTTGGACGAAAACGCCCAAGGGCCAGTCGCTGAGATGTTGCGCCGCTATTTGCAGGCCACGCCTATGACACGCTTGCTGGGCACGGCTGCGGAGCGCGCTAGCGCCGAGGTGCAGATTGAGATCCAACAAGACGAGCAAGACCGCCGCGCCGTTGGCGCCAATGCCTATGGCTTGGTGCGCGAGTTGCAGCTCTACACGCGCTTTAGCTTTAGCGCCACGGCCGCCAATGGCGATGTGCTGATTGAGCCGACCGAGTTGCAGCAGCGCCGCGATATCGCCTTTACCGAGGCTGTGGTGCTGTCGAAAGAGGCCGAGGAGCAAATGCTCTACGAATCCATGCGCGAAGACATAGCCTCCCAAGTGATGCGCCGTTTAGAGGCGATACGACGCTAGATGTTCCATCTGCGGCGTTTATTTAGCGCAGCGGCGACCGCGCTGCTACTGCTCGCTTGCGGCCACCAGCCTGCGCTTGAAGCCGTCAGCAGCCTGACGAACAGCCATTGGCCCAGCGCGCAGCTGCGTTTGCTGGGCACAGAGATCATTCCGCACGACTTGCAAGTCGCTGGCAGCCCGGTTGGCGGTTTGTCGGGGCTGGATTACGATGCTGCACGCGGCGTGTTCTACGCCTTGAGCGACGATCGCTCCGAGTACTCTGCGGCCCGTTTTTACACCCTGCGCTGGCCGATAGACAGCCAAGGGGTCGGCGCGGTCAAGGTGCAAGGCCTGCACACGCTGAAAATCCCGAGTGGGCAAAACTACCCACGCCTAGGCGAGCAAAGTGCGCAGAACCCTGATGTGCCCGACCCCGAGGGCTTGCGTTTCGATGCCAGCACGCAAAGCCTGTTTTGGACCAGTGAGGGCAATCGCGCCCACGCGATGCCGCCGCTGCTGCGGCAAATGGGGCTAGATGGCAGCCACCAGCGCAGTTATGCCTTGCCGCCCAATCTGCGCGAGCTGCAAACCACAGGGCGTGGGCCGCGCAATAATTTGGCGCTGGAGGGCGTAGCCATCAGCCCCGATGGCGCCAGCCTGTGGGCGGCGATGGAGAGCAGCCTAGCGCAAGATGGCCAGCGCGGCAGTGCGCCTGGGCCGGTGCGCATCACGCAGTGGCACAAGGACAGCGGCGCGGTGCTGCGGCAACTGGCCTATCAGCCTGAAGCCGTGGGTCTGCAAGGCGTGTTTGGCGAAAATAGTGTGAGCGATATTTTGAGCTGGGATACGCGCTATTTGCTAGTGCTAGAGCGCGCCTTTAACCCGTGGACGGGTATCAAGTTGCGCCTGTTTTTGGCCGATACGCACAGCGGCAGCAATGTGCTAGATGTGGCGGCTTTGCAGGCTGGGGCTTACCAGCCCATCGAGAAAAAACTCCTGCTCGATTTTGCGGATAGCCGCTTGCGGCCGCTGGATAATATCGAGGGCATGAGCTGGGGGCCGCTTTTGAGCAATGGTCGGCGCAGCTTGGTATTCGTGACAGACAATAATTTCAGCAGATTACAGCTGACGCAGCTGTCTGCTTTTGAGGTGATTTTATGAAAATAGCATTCATAGGTGGCGGCAATATGGCCAGCGCCATCATGGCGGGTTTGTGCAAACAGGGTCAGTCGGCGGCTGATATTTTGGTGCTCGAACCCTACGCGCCGCAGCGCGAAAAATTGCTGCAAGATTTTGCGGGCTTGCAAGTGCTGGAGCAGGTCGATGCGCGCCTAGCCGCAGCCGAGCTGGTGGTCTGGGCCATCAAGCCGCAAATTTTTAAAGAGGTCGCGCAAACCGTGAAAGCGCACACAAGCCAAGCGCTGCATTTGAGCGTGGCGGCGGGTATTCATTCGGACAGCATCGCCCGTTGGTTGGGCAGCGAGCGCGTGGTGCGTGCCATGCCCAATACGCCAGCTTTGGTCGGGCAGGGCATCAGCGGCCTGTTTGCGCGCGCGCAAGTCACGCAGCCTGAGCGTCAGTTGATTGAGCAAACCTTGCAAGCGACGGGGCAGTTTTTGTGGGTGGCGCAAGAGGCCGATCTCGATGCCGTGACGGCGCTCTCAGGCTCAGGCCCAGCCTATGTGTTTTACTTTATGGAGCACATGATGGCAGCGGGTGTGGCTATGGGTTTGAGCGCTGAGCAGGCCGAAAAACTAACCCTCGCCACCTTCAGCGGCGCGACGCATTTGGCGGCCAGCTCGGCTGAGCCAGCCGCCGTTTTGCGCGAGCGCGTCACCAGCAAAGGTGGCACAACCTATGCCGCGCTCACCGCTATGCAGTCCGCGCAAGTGGGCGAGAACATTGAAGCGGCGCTGCACCGTGCGCAAGTGCGCGCGCAAGAGCTAGGGGCTGAATTTGGTTGATTTTGAGGGTGTTTTTGGATTTTTAGGCCGTTAAAACTGCCTGGGTAGCTATTGAAGTAATAGTAATCAAGCCGAATAGATATAAAAAAAGCACCTTCAAGAAGGTGCTTTTTCATGGTCGGATCAGCCAGCTTTTGGTTTAAACGCGCACAGCACGCAAGCGCAGCGAGAATTCGCGCAGCGCCTCAATGCCACTTTCTTCAGCGCGCAAGCACCAGGCTTGCAAATTGGCGATGAGTTGCTCGCGGCTATGGGTTTTGTTGTTCCAAAACTCGGTCAGCTCATCGCGCATGGCGACCATTTTGGCCAGCGCGGCAGACGAAGCGTGCGCTTGGGTGAGTGCGGCTTGCGCCGATTGCGGCAGGCGGTCGTCGTTGCGGTGCAACCAGCGTTGGGCTGATTTCAAGACCGAAACATCGGCGCCTTTGGCTTTCAAGCTGGCAATCTCCGCATTCAAAGCGCGGCGCATTTCTTTGGCGTAGTTGGCCATGATCTCGTAGCGGTTGTTGATCAGGGCTTCGAGCGTGCGGTCGTCAGCCACCGTTTGCACGGCGCCGAGTTGCATTTTGGGTGGTGTTTTTTTAACTTTCGCCAAACCCAGCGTCTCTAGCGCGCGGATATAGACCCAGCCCATATCAAACTCGTAAGGCTTGACGCTGAATTTGGCCGAAGTCGGGTAGGTGTGGTGGTTGTTGTGCAGCTCTTCACCGCCAATGATGATGCCCCAAGGTGAGATATTGGTCGCCGCATCTTGCGACTCAAAATTGCGATAGCCCCAGTAGTGGCCAATGCCATTGATGATGCCCGCAGCAGTCACTGGTATCCACGCCATTTGCACGGCCCAGACGGTGATGCCCAGCGCGCCAAAGAGCAGCACATCGATGATCAGCATCGAGGCCATGCCCAAAATGCCAAAGCGGTTGTAGACATTGCGCTCGATCCAATCATCGGGTGTGCCGTGTTTGTAGCGGGCGATGGTTTCCTCGTTGCGCGCCTCGGCACGGTAGAGTTCAGCGCCTTGCCAGAACACGGTTTTGATGCCTTTGCTCACGGGGCTGTGTGGGTCTTCGTCGGTTTCGCACTTGGCGTGGTGTTTGCGGTGAATGGCGACCCATTCGCGCGTGACCATGCCCGTGGCCATCCACAACCAAAAGCGGAAAAAATGCGCCACGGCGGGGTGCAAATCGAGTGCGCGGTGTGCCTGTGAGCGGTGCAGGTAAATGGTGACGCTGACGATGGTGATGTGGGTCAGGCCCAAAGTCACCAGCAACACCTGCCACCAAGCCAAGTCCAACAAGCCGCCGGCTAAAAAGGCAACAACAGGGTCGATCACGGATGTGAGAGAAAAATCAGTCAAATGAAAACTCCAGAAAAACAAGCCAGCGAGCGGTGGTAGAGATGCTCGCGCAGTGCAGGCTGAGAGCCTGAGATGCGCCATTGTAGGCATGTGCTGATATAGATGGTTTGCGCCAACGCAAATACAAGGGCTGTAAATGGTTAATACGCGCTTTTAGCGAAAGAAGACGACGAAGGGCAGCTTTTTAGTGGCGGCCACTCGATCCATAGCCACCCGCGCCGCGTTCGCTGGCGTCAAAGCTTTCGACCACATTCCAGCTGGCGCGCACTACGGGCACGATGACCAGCTGCGCCAAGCGCTCTAAGGGTTGCAGCGTATAGGGTTGGTTGCTGCGGTTCCAGGCGCTGACCATCAACTCGCCTTGGTAGTCAGAATCAATCAGGCCGACCAAATTGCCCAGCACGATCCCGTGTTTATGGCCCAAGCCTGAGCGCGGCAAGATCAGCGCTGCGTAAGCCGGGTCGGCAATGTAGGCGGCGATACCGGTTTTAATCAGCTCGCAGGCGCCGGGGGCTAGTTCGAGCGGCGCAGCGATGCAGGCGCGCAGGTCAAGACCCGCGCTGCCCGCCGTGGCGTAGTCGGGCAATTGCGCGCGCAAGCGCTCATCTAAAATTTTGACATCGATTTGCATGGTGGTGTTAAGAGCCAACTATCAAGGACGAACTGGGGCGAGCGCACGGCTTTCGACTGGTGCGGGGGCTTGTACTTCGCGCACCACGGGCGGATTGACTGGCACTTGCGCGGGTGCGATGGCATTGCTGTAATTCACGGCGACGGGCGCGGGCGTGGCTTTGGGTGCTTGCGGCAGGGTGTTTTGCAATTCGGCTTCGCTGATGATCTCTAGCAAATTGACCACGCGCTGCACGCCGCGGGTGGTGCTGGCGATTTCGGTGATGCGCGCCGCTTCGCGCGCCGTCACGCGGCCCAGCACATAGACAATATTGCGCTCGGTGGTGGTAGTCACCGATTTGGCGTACAAATCTTTGGCCTCGATCAGCGCCGAGCGCACGCGCGAGGTGATGAGGGTGTCAGAAGCGCGATCGGACAGGCCTGAATTGGGCATAACAGCCAGCTCGTTATAGACCTGCACCACATTGTCGACTTCGGCAGCAATTTTGCCCGCTTCCGTTTTATAAGCTTCGCTCGGCACTTCTCCCGTCAGCAGCAGGCGGCGGTTGTAGCTTGCGACATTGATGTGGTGCTTCTCAGGCAATTGCTGCGTCAGACGGCTGCTAGCGCGCAGTTCTATGCCTTGGTCTTCGAGCTGTGCGCCCGATGTGCGGCGATCCGTGGCAACCAAGGTGCCGCCTATCACGGCGCCACCTATCAATAAGGGGGCGCAAGCCTGCAACAAAATCAGCGCTGCCAAAGCAGTTGCGCCCAAAAGCGTTTTTTTCAGCATGGTGTGTTTCCTCTATTGATCGTTATTCGGTGTTCTGATGCGCTGCGTAGCCCAGTAGCTTACGCAAGTGACTGAATTATAAGGGCGAGTCGAATAAAGCCATAAATACAGTGGCTTAGGCGCGGCTTTGAGAGTAAGACGGTGAAACCTAGGGAAAACGATAGTATTCGTGAAACTACTTTACCTCTTGTTTGCAAGTGTTTGATATTGCGTAATATTTAAAAAGTACTTACACTTGGGCCGACGAATAAAACAGTTTTTCACCTACAAGGGTCTAGCCCTTGTTACACTTGCGCCCCCAGCAAGACATTCAGTGGAGCTAAATAGCATGACCCCAACCTCTCAAACCCTGCGCCGCAGCGCTGGACTGCTCTTTTGCTTGCTGTTGTCCTTGACTGCTGGACAGTCGGCCTGGGCCAAACCCGCTAAAGCCAAAACGGCAGCTGTTAAAACCAGTAAAGCCACGGCCAGCAAGGCTGCCAAATCGCACACTAAGCAAGCCAAGGCCAGTAGCGGCAAAGCCGCCAAGGTGAATAAAACGACCGCCAAAGCGGATAAAAAAGTCGGCAAAAATAAAGTTGCTAAGACTACTAGCAGCAAAAAATTAGCAGTCAACGCTAAAAACAAACACACCAGCAAAACGGCGGCAGCGCCCGCGCGCCATGTCGATTTGGCGCTGCGCGCGCGCATAGAAGAAGCCCGGCAAGCGCGCCTAGCGCACGCCAGCGAAGTACGCCGTGCGCAGATGGCATTGGCCGGTGGCTCGCGTGACTTGGGCTCGGACGAAGACCAAAGCGCCAGCATGCAGGGCTTTGCCGCCCAAGCAGACTTTTCTGCCAGCAACTTGACGCGCCACGCCGATGCGCGTGACCCTCTGGGCCTGCATTCGAATGTGGGTTTTGTGATGGACGCCGACACGCGTGAAGTGCTCTATAGCAAAAACGAGCAGGCGGTTTTGCCGATTGCCTCGATCACCAAGTTGATGACGGCTGTGTTGATTGCCGAGTCGGGTTTGCCGATGGATGAAGCCATTACCATTACCAATGACGATGTCGATTATTTGAAAAACAGTTCTTCACGCCTGCGGCCTGGCACCACGCTCTCACGCGGGCAAATGCTGCTGTTGGCGCTGATGAGCAGCGAGAACCGCGCCGCGCACTCTTTGGGTCGCACCTACCCCGGCGGCACATATAACTTTGTGCGCTATATGAACCAAAAGGCACATGATTTGGGTATGCGCGATACGCGTTATGTGGACCCAACGGGTTTGTCGAGCGAGAACCGCTCCAGCGCACGCGATTTGGCCACGCTGGTCGCCTATGCTGCCAAAGACAATATGATTCGCGCCTACTCGACTTCGCCCAATTACGCACTCGAGACAGGCAGTAACACCATGGAGTATCGCAACAGCAATGGCTTGGTGCGGGGTGGCAACTGGACCATCGATTTGCAGAAAACCGGCTACATCCGCGAAGCGGGTCGTTGCATGGTGATGCAAACCAAAATCGCGGGCCGCAATTTGGTCATGGTCTTGCTCAATTCTGCGGGAACGGCTGGCCGCACGGCAGACGCCGAGCGCCTGCGCCAATGGGTGGAAACCACCAGCGGCACGCGCTATTTAACGGCGGCTGCGCCAGAGGCGCAAAGCGGCTTTATTCAAGCGAGCACCAATCAGCCCGCGCGCGGCAATTTGATGCACGCGCTGAAAACGGGCTATTGAACGCGCCACTAAAAGCAGAGATGGGGCGAGGAAAATCAGGGCTGCACTTGCAGCCTTTTTTGCAACCCTTTTCTCTATGGTTTTAGTCTGTTTTTTAGTGCCATATTGCATAATCAAGCCGTCAAACCTGCCTGAGCAGCTATTTAAATAATAGTAAATCCACCTTGCCCTTATGCTGCAATACCTGATCAAACGCCTATTGCTCATCGTGCCCACGCTCTTGGGCGTGCTCTTGCTGAGCTTTGCCGTCATGCAGTTTGTGCCTGGCGGCCCGGTCGAGCAGTATTTGATGGAGGCCAAGGCAGCCTCGGTCGCGGGCATCAAAGGGACAGGGCTGGGCGCCGAAGGCGGCGCCGTCTACCAAGGCAATCGGGGCGTTGATCCGCAACGCTTAGAGGAAATCAAAGCGCTCTACGGCTTTGACCGTCCGGCGCCTGAGCGTTTTTGGAAAATGCTGACGCAATTTGCACGCTTTGATTTGGGCACCAGCTTCTTCCACCACCAAGCGGTTTGGGATTTGATGAAAGAAAAGCTGCCAGTGTCGATCACGCTGGGGCTGTGGACTTTTTTTATCAGCTACGGCATCTCTATCCCGCTGGGCATCGCCAAGGCTTTACGCGCGGGCTCGCGTTTTGATTTTTGGACGACGATGGCGGTACTGCTAGGTGTAGCCATTCCCGGCTTTGTCATGGGCGTGTTGCTCTTGATTGTTTTTGGTGGGCAGCTGCAATGGTTTCCGCTGCGCGGGCTGACATCCAGCAATTTTGCCGATCTGAGCACTTGGGGCAAGGTGCAAGACTATCTGTGGCACATTGCTTTGCCGATCACGGCCTCAGTCATCGGCAGCTTTGCCTTCACCACGCTCTTGACGAAAAATGCGTTTCTAGAAGAGATCCGCAAGCAATATGTACTGGTGGCGCGCGCCAAAGGCTTGAGCGAGCGCCGCGTGATGTGGCGCCATGTCATGCGCAACGCGATGATTCCTATCGTCGTCGGTTTTCCAGCGGCGTTTATCGGCGCATTTTTCGCCGATGCTTTGTTGATCGAGACTTTGTTCTCGCTTGATGGTCTTGGGCTGCTGAGTTATGAATCGGTCATCCGCCGCGATTACCCCGTGGTCATGGGCACGCTATTTTTCTTCACCTTGATCGGCCTGCTGATGAATGTGATCAGCGATTTTTGCTATGTGTGGGTCGACCCGCGCGTGCGCTTGCAATAAAAAACGCACTCTGCAAAGCGAGAACACCATGAATGCCTGGCAAAAATTTAAAGCACAAAAAGCGGGTTACTACAGCCTGTGCTTGCTGCTCGCACTCTTTGTCTTGAGCTTGGGCGCGGAGCTGATCTCGAACGACAAGCCTTTGATTGCGCACTACCAAGGCCGCACTTTCTTCCCGCTGGTGCAAGATGTGCCTGAGGTCGATTTGGGTGGCGATTTCCAAACCCCGACTGACTATCTCGATCCTTTTATTCAAGCGCAGTTTGCCAAGCCAGGCAACTGGGCCATCTTTCCGCCCAATCGCTACCACTACCGCAGCGTGAATTACTTTGCCAAAGCACCCAATCCCAGCCCGCCCAGCAGCGAGAATTGGCTGGGCACGGATGAGCAGGGGCGCGACTTGCTGGCGCGGCTTTTGTATGGCTTTCGGCTGTCGATGTTGTTTGGCTTGGGCGTCACGCTCTTGGTCACGCTCATCGGCGCCAGTCTAGGCGCATTGCAAGGCTATTTTGGCGGCAAGGTCGATTTGATCGGTCAGCGGGCTGAAGAAGTTTGGCGCTCTATGCCCGAACTGTATTTGTTCATCATTTTTGCCTCCATATTCAATCGCAGCATCACGCTGATGGTGGTGTTGCTCACGATTTTTGGTTGGATGGGCATCTCGGCTTATATGCGCGCCGAGTATCTGCGCAATCGCAACCTAGAGTATGTGCGCGCAGCGCGGGCGCTGGGTGTGGCCGACAGGCGCATCATCTTTCGCCACATACTGCCCAATGCTTTGGTGCCCATCGTCACCCTCATTCCATTCAAAATCACCGCCGTCATTATGGCGCTGACTTCCCTCGACTTTTTGGGTTTGGGTCTGCCGCCTGATTTGCCCAGCTTGGGCGAGTTGCTGAATCAAGCCAAGTCTAATCTTGATGCGTGGTGGATAGGCGGCTCCACCTTCTTTGTGCTGGTGCTGACCTTGTTATTGCTCACCTTGGTGGGCGAGGCGCTGCGCAATGCCTTAGACCCGCGCAAGCAGACTATTCTTAAGAAATAAGTGCTTTTAAGCCGTTAAACCTGCCTGAGCAGCTATT
>CAZUUN010000055.1:0-10071 GCA_964622735.1 uncultured Burkholderiaceae bacterium
TGCTCAGGCAGGTTTGACGGCCTAAAACAGCTTATTTGCTCTTATTTTTGGCTTTGGAGTCTTCTTCTAGCGGCTAGTCTTTGCTAGATTTAATTGCTTGGGTGGCGTCTTTATGCGCCAGCAACTCTTCGATCGACAAGGGCGGTCGTTGCTTGTGCAGCATTCGGTGGCAATTGGCGCAAACGGGGCGCAGGTCAGATTTTGGATCGATTTGGTACTCGGCACCTGCGTCGGCTACGGGCTTGAGATGGTGAACTTCGATATAGCGTGCGCCAAGAACGCCATAGGCGGCCTCGAAGTTGAATCCACAAACGCTACAGCCGTAACCGTAATGTTCAATACAGGCTTGGCGTGCGGCGCGGCTTCTGTCATATGTCCACGAAGTGATTTGCTTGCGTGAACCTTCCGCATAAAGCGCAAGCTCTTTGCTGTCGCTGGGTTCAAAGTGGTGGCTGGTGTTGCCTTGAATCAAGGTGAGCAGCTCGTCAGCGATGGCGTCTGGAACCGAAAGACCGCTTGCTTGTGGCGTCCAACGATAGCTGGGGTACTGCGCCTCAAGTTGTGCCAAGCCGACGATAGGCGTTTCGGCCAGTGCTTTGAAAAGCAAGTCGGTGCGCAGGGCGGTCGCGCCTTGCTCTGCTTTGGCGGCATCCCAGTGTGTTTGCTCGTAAGGGGCGGACAAAATGTAGCCGCAGCCAATGATTCCTTTGGGCGCCACGCCTACGCGCACCAGCAAAAATGTGTCGCCAACCTCGATTTTGCGAGTGTTGCCGCAACTCCAGTACATGTCATAAGGCAAGCCATTGCTAACGCGGTAAACCGCGTCAGCCAGATCAGCCCACGCCCATTTGTCAGGATTCCAAGTGAAGAGATAGCTTGCCATGTGTTTTAAGTTAATTCTTGGATACTTTTATAGCTTTTCAGCCGTCAAACCTGTCTGAGCAGCTATGGTTTTTGGTGGGCAACCCTTGGTCAGATTGGCTTTTCCCTTCAGCCGCTTCAGTGAACTTGTGATGCAGGTCGCTATCCACTTTAACGACCTTTGCTTCCCAAGCAACTAAATAAATAGCTGCTCAGGCAGGTTTGACGGCCTAAAACAGCTTATTTGCTCTTATTTTTGGCTTTAGAGTCTTCTTCTGGCGGCTGGTCTTTGCTCGGCAGCAGGCTTTGATAGCGGCGCGTGAAGATCAAATCCAAAGCGCTGGCCTGTTCGCTGCTTTGCGCCCGCAGGGTGAAGCGGCGCGAAATATCATAAAACACATAGAGCGTGCCGAGTGCGCCAGACAAACTGCGCTCGTAGGTGATGTAAAGACGGTTCGACAAACGCTTGCCAAAGCTGACGCTGCCATCGCTGACGCTGCCGTCGGCATTGGTTTGGCTGCCACGGTAGCCGATTTCGTCTAGCCCCACGGCCTGCGCCAAACCGCCGCTGGTGGTGCCGCCGCCCAGCAGCGCCACCGCCGCTTGTTGCAGCATGGCACCCTCAGCGCCGCCGTTGGCGCTCTCACGCCCGAGTATCAGCCAGCTGAGTTTTTCGGTGTCTGACATGGGGCTTTCGCTGTAGAGCTTGACGCTGGGGTTGATCGCCGGGCCGGTGATGAGCACGCCAACGCGCTCTTCGGTGCGTGGGCGTATGGCCAGAATGTCGAGGAAAGGGTTGTCATAAGGGCCGACAAAACGCACGGTGCCGTCTTCAATCGTGAGCCACTGGCCGTAAGCGCGGTATTCGCCGCGGCGCGAGACCAGCGTGCCGGTGATGCGCGGCGTGATAGTGCTCAGGCCCTGCGCTGTTTGGCTGCTTTCTGCGCTGATGGCCAAGACGCCCCGCAAGCGCGTATCTAGACCCAAGCCGCGCACATGGAAGTCGGGGCCCATATCAAAATTAAGCGCCGCTTGCAGTTGCAAAGGCGCTTTTTTGTTTTGTTGAAAAGGCTCAAGCGCTTGGCGCAAAGCTGCCTTTGACTCGGCCGCTTCGCGCGCGACTTGCACTTCGCTGGGCACCACGACGGTGTCGGCGGCTTGGCCTTTGCGCACAATTTGCACATCGTCGCTCAGACTTGGCTTGCTCTCGTCAGCCAAAATGATCAAGGCTTGGTCGGCTTTGATGTCGCCCTTGAGGCTCAAGAGCCGATCAACCATGCGCGCATCGACTTGGCCAGTGATTTTGATGCGGCGATCAGCGCGGTTGGAGGCGCGAAGGCCATTGGCTTTGAGCTGCACTTGCATAAAGGCATTGCCATCTTGCCAGCGCACTTCGCCTAGTCCTTGCAAATCGCCTTCGGTGCCTTTGATGTTAAAGCGCTCGATCACCATGCGGTCGCCGTCCAAGCGCGCCAGCAATTGACCGTCGTTTAACTGCACACCATCTAGCATCGAGCGGATGCTCAAGTCGGTGATCTGTACTTTGCCTAAAATTTGTGGGTTGTTGCGCGTGCCGCTCAAATTGGCATCGGCCACGAGCGAGCCATTCACGCGCCAGCCTGTGGGCGCCAGTGCCGACCACACGCCCAAGCCCGGCATATGGGCTTGCACCTTGCCCTGCAACGGTGCCGATGTGGGCCAGACCCAAGCGTCGCCTTGGCGTGCCAAGCTGCTGCTTAAACTCGCTTTGGCTGTGCCCGCGTTGGCGCTGTCCCACAGCGCATCCAGGCGCAGGTTTTGGTTATTGCCCGTGAGCGTGATGGATGCCTCGCGTATACCCGCGCTGGCGCTTTCTTGCCGCTTGTCGCTGCGCAAGCTCTCGCTGAGCAAGCGCAAGTCACCGCTGCGACGCGTGATGGCCGCATTTAGGCGCAGGTTTTGCGCATCGATCTGCGCCGTCCAGTTGGCATCAAACAGCAGCTCGCCCACCAGCCCCATATCGGCCAGCGTGGTGCCGCTGATGGCTTCGACCCACTGCACCGGTATGCCGCGCACGCGGCCTGCAGTTTGCGCTTGGCGCACGCCGCCATTGCCAGGCGTGATGCGACTCTCGTCCCACTCCAGGGTCAAATTGCGTTGCGCGCCAACGCGCAGGCTTTTTGGCGCATTCAAATGAACGGCACCCGGCTTGAACAGCAATTGCCCTTGTGCCCAAGCAACATCAATCGGCGTGCTCTGCGTTAATTGCCAACCCGCTTGCCCGCTGTCTTGCGCATCGCGCAGGCTCAAATTGGCTTGGCTGGTTTGCACGCGGGCGCTAAACGCGGGCGCGGTAATAATCTGCGCACTGCCAGCCAATGCGATTTGGCCTTGGGCTGTGTTTTTGGCAAACTCGCCACCCAGCTGGAAAGTCGCCGCCCGCAATGGCCCCTGAAAGCGTGCCTGCACTTGGTGCAAGTGCAAATCGCCCAGTTCGCTTTCGGCTGCATCTTTAAGAGCTGCTTTAAGAGGTGTTGATGCAGATTTGGCGGATTTTTCAGAGCGTTTGTCTTTGAAATTTTCTTCAAAACTTTGCTCAACCCCTTCAGAGCCTTGGTGCAGCGCCGCCACGATGGGGCCGGCTGCTTGCGCCGCGGCGGTCTTGGCTGGCGGGCGCGCATCGCGCACCACGCCGGGCGCGCGGGTTTTTTTACTGGCCGTTTTTTTGTTTTGGCTATTGCTGTGCAGGCTGAGTGCTGGCACGCTCAATTGCACATCCACGCGCGGGTCTTGCCAACCGCCTTGCCAGCTGCCGTTCAGTTCGGCTTGCCCCGTCATCGTTGGTGCATCTAGCCCTGGCCATTTGGCCAGCCAAGCGCTGGCAGCGCGCGCGTTTTGCATGGCCAATTGCAGCTTGCCGCTGCCGCTCTTGGGCGCAATGGCACCCTCTAGGCTGCCGCGCAAACCCGGCGCTTGCAGCGTGATATTGGCGCTGCCACTTTGCTCTGCTTGGGCAAACGAGAGCTTGCCTTCTAGTTGCGCGTCTGCCGTGGTGATGTGCAATTTTGGTATGTCGAGCGTGCCCGCTTGCCAGCTGCCTTGGGCGTCAAGCGTGCGTAGATCCAGCTTGGCCAATTGCGCGTCGGTGATTTTTTGCGCTTGCGCCTGAATGTCAAATACGGTTTTCTCCGCGCCGCTGTCCACGCTGGCTGTGCCTTGGATGCTGCCCGCGGCCATTTTGCTGTGCAGCAGGGCGGGGTTGAGTTGCGCAAAGCGCGCCGCCACCGTCCAGTGCTTTTGGTCTGACTGCCAAGTCACATCACCTTGCACGCTGGCGGGGCCACTGGTCAGCACGACTTCTTGCAGCTGCAGTTGCGCGCCCTGCCAAATAATCAGGCCACGCGCTTGGTCCACGGGCAGACCGTTCTGGTCCCAAGGCGCAGGCAGGCTGTTACGCAAATCCGCACGCACTTGGTAGCTGGGCACCAAGCTTGCAGTCTGGTCGGCTGGGGCAGCGACAGGCAGCACCTCACCGCTGATGCGCGTTTGCGGCAGCGAGGGCCAAAAGCTGGCGAGGTTGACATTCGTCAGCTCACCTTGCAACTGCGCAATCATCACCGGCTGCCAAGGTCGCACTTGGGCGCTGGCTTTGACGCGCATGGGCGGGTTTGCATTTGTTTTTTGCGGCGCACTGACACCAGTTTTAGCTGACGCCGTAGCGGATGCAGTTTGCGCTTGCGCAGCCGCTTGCTCGGGCGTGTCGGCTTCGATCTGCACTTCAAAATCATCCAGCTTGCCCTTAGCCCAGGCTTGGGCGTGCACGCTCAGCGCTGGGCCATCGCTGCCGGGGACGACGGTTTTTAATTCGCCTTGGGTTTGCACATCTAGCAGCAAAGGCTGGCGCGCTTGCACTTGCGCTTTGCCGCTATACACGCCATCGGCAATCGCGATGTTTTGGATGTTGGCGCGGTGTTGCTGCCCTTGGTAGCTGTAGCTCGCGTCTAAATCGTGCGCATCCAGTTGCAGTTTTTCTGGTGTATCGGCGCTGTGGCTATAGACCTCGACATGCTGCGCCCGTATGCGCCCAATGGAAATAGACAGGGGCAGTTTCAAGTTGACGGGCGCGGTGGCAACCGTGGCGCTGGCCGGTGCTGTGGTGTAGCTGATGCGCAGGTAGTCGGCTTGGGCATCGCCTACGACCAAGTTTTTGCGCAACAGCCCCAATAGTCGCCAATCGGCGCGCAGGTTATCGGCCTGCACGCGCAGCCCGCCGCCCGACCAGTCGAGGTGGGTGATGCGACCGCCCCGATAGAGCGAACCTTCGACGCCTTTGAACTGGCTCTCGGCCTTGTCACCGCCCAGATAGTTGAGTAGGCTGGCCAGCGAGCCATCTTGTTTAGACCAAATCAAAAAGCCGATCAGTGCGACCACCGCCAAACTCAGCACTACGCTGCCCAACCACAACAGCACTTTGAGCGCCGTGCGCAAGGGGCGGCGCTTCTTCTTCGCGACTGCGCCGCTGTCGGTTTGCGCCGCATCCGTGGGCGGTGTGGACTCTGGGTGTTTCGATTTGCGCATCAGAAAACAAAGCCCACATTCAAATGCAAACGCACTTTGCGCACCTTCAGGCCATAGGCCAAGTCGGCTTGAAACGGCCCAATCGGGCTGCGCCAGCGCAGACCCGCGCCTACACCGGTGTGCAGCTTCATTTCTTTGGGTTCGTCAGCCACGGCGCCGGTGTCGAGAAAGACAGCGGTCTCCCAATCGCTGCGCACGCCTTGGCGGTAAATCGGGCGCTGCCACTCGGCGCTGCCGACCAGCAAAAAGCGCCCCGGCAGCGGGTAGTTGCGGTTGTTGATGGTTTGCGTGCCCGCGCTGATGCTGCGGTAAGGGTAGCCGCGCACTGAGCCATCGCCGCCCGTGATGAATAACAGTTTGGCGGGCAGGGCCGCATCTTTTTTCGAGCTGATGCCGCCCGCTTGGCCGCGCAGGGCGATGCGGCCTTGGTCGGTATCGCTTTCAAACTCTAAAATTTCATCCAGCGGATGGTAGCTTTGCCAGCGCACCACGCCGCGGCTAAAGGGGCGGCGTTGGCTTTGTTGCGCGTTCAGAGTCATGCCGCCGCCGACCTCAACCCCTAAACCCCAGCCCGATGTCGGGAAGACTTTCGAGTCGTAATTGCGCATGGTCCAAGCCCAATTCAAACTCAGCGCTGAGTTGGTGTCGGTGAATAATGCCAGGGTGTTGGGGTCTTGCTTGAGCAAGCTCGAACGCGCGTATTCAGCATAAATCGAGCGGTCGATTTTTTCATTGGTTTGAATGCGACCCGCGCGCACCGATTGCGATCGCGTGTCTTGCTCTTCGTCGCGCTCGCGCAGGGCGTTGGCGCCTAAGACCCAGCGCCAATACTCGGCATTGGGCTGGCTTGTTACTTCAGCCGAAAGGTTGTGCTCGCGCTTGTTCACGCTGGCTTTGGTGACCGACTTCCAGCCAAAAAAGGGCGAGAGATTGTGCGTGTGCTCAACCGATACGCCAGCGCCCGAGTTGGTGCTGGCGCCCACGCCCAACACAATTTTTTGCAGCTTGGCTTCGTTCAGTTGCACTTGCACGGTTGTGTTGGCGGGGTCGTCGGCGGGGTCCATGTACAAAAAGACCGAATCGAAAAAGCCCGTATCCACCAACTGCTGCTGCGCTTGCAGCAAGCGCACCAAAGAGTATTGCTCGCCCACCGGTATGCGCAAAAAGCGCTCGACCATCTCTGGCTGGTAGTTGCGCAGTCCGCTGATTTTTGGCGCGCCAAAGTGGTAGACCGGCCCCGAGTCTAAATTGATCGCCAGCGCGGCGGTGTTGTCGTCCGCATCTAAGCGCGCGGCGCTGTCGCTGACCTTGCCCGCCAAGTAGCGCTCGGCCGTCAGGTCGCGCTCAGCCCGGCCCTTGGCGTTGTTCCAGCCGCTTTGGGTGAAACGCTGGCCTTTGGGCAGCTGCCAAAACTGGCGTATGGTGCGCCGCTGGATGGTTTCGGGCAAGCCTTTGGCGCTGGCGATGGGGCCGCTGAATTGCAGTTTGATATCTTTGACGATGGTCGGGGGGCCCGCTTGCACATCGACGGTGATGGTGGGCAGGGTCTCGCCCGCTGGCGCTTCGCTGCGCGTGACTTGGATGCTGGGATTCACATAGCCTTGGGTCGAGAGCAGCTCGCTCGCGTCCTGCGTGGCCTGTTGCATCAAATTATGGATCTCGCCATCGCTCAAATCCGACAAGCGGCTGTAGCGGCGCAAATCTAAATGCTGTTGCAGCAAATTGCGCAACTCTTTGTCGCTGCTATTGACCACCAGCTTGAAGCTGGGCGGGCCTTCCAGCTCAGACAAATCATCGCGCTTGTCTTTGCTAAAAATCGAGCAGCCCCCCAGCAGCACGGCGCACAAAAGCACCAAGCAAGCGCGGCCGCTAAAGACGCGGGTGGGTGCGAAAAGGGTGAGCATAGGGACTGATTCTATCGGGCTGCGGCTGCTTTGGTCAGCTGCCAAGCAGAGCCTGCGCCATCGGCTTACAGTGCGCTACTTGACAGGGGCGCGCTGTTCATCTCTTGCAAGTCCCAGCGCGGTTTCACATCAAAGGCGTAATCGTCTTGGAACTGCGCCACGCCTGCCTGCCAGCGCAGCGCGGCGGCCAGCGCAATCATGGCGCCGTTGTCGGTACACAGGCGCAACTCGGGGTAGTGCAGGCGCGCGCCCAATTTGGCGCAGGCCAGACCCAGCTGCTGGCGCAGCAAGCGGTTGGCGCCCACGCCGCCCGCAATCACCAGGCGCTTCAAGCCCTCTTGTTTGAGTGCGGCCATCGATTTTTTTACCAATACATCGACGATGGCCGCTTGGGTCGACGCGGCCAAATCGGCCTTGCGCGCCTCTAACTCGCCTGCGGCTTGCAGCTTGTTAGCTTGCGTCAGTACGGCGGTTTTTAAGCCCGCAAAAGAAAAATCTAAATTCTTGCTGTGCAACAAAGGCCGGGGCAGGGCGAAGGCATCGCCACGGCCCAACTCGGCCAATTGCGCCAGCGCCGGCCCCCCTGGGTAGCCCAAACCCAGCAGCTTGGCGGATTTGTCAAAGGCTTCGCCCGCGGCGTCGTCTATGGTCTCGCCCAGCAACTGGTAGCGGCCTATGCCATTCACGCGCATCAATTGCGTGTGGCCGCCTGACACCAGCAGCGCGATATAAGGCGCTTCTGGCGGATCGGCGGATAGTAGTGGCGAGAGCAAATGCCCCTCTAAATGGTGCACGCCCATGATGGGTTTGCCCAAACCCGCAGCCAGCGCCGCCGCAAAACCCGCACCCGTGAGCAAAGCGCCCGCCAAACCGGGGCCGCGCGTGTAGCAAATGGCATCGACCTGCGCCAGCGTTTTGCCGCTTGTCGCCAGCACCTCGCGCAGCAGTGGCACCAGGCGCTGCAAATGGTCGCGGCTGGCCAGCTCGGGTACCACGCCGCCATAGGCTTGGTGCATGGCCACTTGGCTGTGCAGCGCGTCGGCCAGCAGCACGGGCGTGCCAGTCTCTTGCACATCTATCAGGGCAACGCCGGTCTCATCACAAGAGGATTCAAAGCCCAAAAACAGCATGGCTTAACAATTTAAGAGAGAAATAGGGGTTTTAGGCCGTCAAACCTGCCTGAGTAGCTATTTAAATAATAGTGAATACCGGATATCAGCCCAACACAACAAGCATTAAAAAAGCCGCAAAACGCGGCTTTGTTGAGTAGTGATGCTAGCTGCGGCTTACATTTTAGCTGTTGGCACGCTAGTTTGGCTTTTCTCCCATTCGCTCTTGCATGCGACGCAGTGTTGGGTTTGCGGCTCGATTTGCAGGCGGGCGTAGGGAATCGGGCAATCGCAGGCATCGCACAAACCATAAGTGCCATTGGCGATGCGTATCAAAGCACCGTTCACGCGGGCCAAATCGACTTCGCCCATGTCGTTCATGGCCAAGTTCACTTCGCGGTCTGAGCCGCGCTGCGGCGCATCGTCAGCATCTTGCTGCAACACTTGATGTGCATGGTCCACGCGGCTTTTGCCGCCTTGCACCTCGGTCAAGCGCGCTTGAATCTCGGCTTGGCGTGTTTCTAGGGCTTGTTGCAGTTCGGCGATTTGTGCGGGGCTGAGGTGGCTGCTGTTCATGAATAAATTACTTTCAGAAATAGTGAACGCGAAAAAGCGACAAGACCATTGTGCGCCCATCTGCGGGTTTGGGCTTTGATGGGTATCAAATCGCGTCTACGCACCCACCCGCTCAATCACGCCGCCGCCTAAGCAGACCTCGCCGTCGTACAGCACCGCCGATTGCCCCGGCGTGACCGCCCATTGGGGCGCGGCAAAGTGCAGCGCAGTGTGGCGCTGGGTCAAGCTGCCGGCGTAGCTCAGATCACAGGCGCTGTCTGCTTGGCGATAGCGCGTTTTGGCGGCGTAGCTGCCTGCAGCGGGCGGCGTGCCCGCGCACCAGCTGGTGTCGCTCATGGTCAAACTGTGGCTTTGCAGCCAAGGGTGATCGTGGCCCTGCACCACATACAAGGTGTTGGCGGCCATGTCTTTGCGCGCCACAAACCACGGAGCGTGGTCGCCCGCGCCGCGCTGCGCGCCTTTTTCCTTAATGCCGCCTATGCCCAAACCTTGGCGCTGTCCCAAGGTGTAGAAAGACAGGCCGACATGCTGGCCGATGGTGCGGCCATTGGCGTCTTTAATCGGGCCGGGCGCTTGGGCGATATAGCGGTTGAGGAATTCGCGGAAAGGACGCTCGCCGATAAAGCAAATGCCGGTCGAGTCTTTTTTGCGGGCGTTGGGCAAACCGATCTCATCGGCTATGCGGCGCACTTCGGTTTTTTGTAATTCGCCCACGGGAAAAAGCGTCTTGGACAATTGCGCTTGCGACAGGCGATGCAGAAAATAGCTTTGGTCTTTGCTGTTGTCTAGGCCTTTAAGCAATTGAAATGCGCCGCCCTGTTCGCGCACGCGGGCATAGTGGCCGGTGGCGATTTTCTCGGCACCCAGGCGCATGGCGTGGTCTAAAAAAGCTTTGAATTTGATCTCAGCATTGCACAGCACATCGGGGTTGGGCGTGCGGCCGTTTTCGTATTCGCGCAAGAATTCGGCAAAGACGCGGTCTTTGTATTCGGCGGCAAAGTTGACATGTTCCATCTCGATGCCCAGCACATCGGCGACGCTGGCGGCGTCGATAAAGTCTTGGC
>CAZUUN010000056.1:0-10040 GCA_964622735.1 uncultured Burkholderiaceae bacterium
TGACCAAACAATTGCCTGAGCACGAATTCTTGGGCGAAATGGTCAAAGAACAGTTTAAATACTACCCCACCGTCACGCGCGAGACTTTCGAGAATCAAGGCCGCATCACTGACCTGATCGAAAGCGGTAAGTTGTGCACCGACTTGGGCTTCCCTGCGCTGAATCCTGCCGAAGACCGCATCATGATTTGTGGCAGCCCAGGCTTGCTCAAAGACTTGCGCCACATGCTGGAAGCGCGGGGGTTTGTCGAGGGCAACACCACCAAGCCCGGCGACTTTGTCGTTGAGCGCGCTTTTGCTGAGCAATAATTGCTGCCAGCCCTACACAGCACCCCATAAAATTGTTTGAATAGAAGGAAATACCACCATGAGCCAAGCTACTAATGAGCACGCCCAAGAGCCCATCGACACGGTAGAAGCCATCGTGCCGCTGATCCCCGTTGTTCTGCCCTTGGTAGGCGCGCTGTTGATATTCTTGCTGGCATTTATTGCCGTTACCATGGCTTGATTGCAGCGCAATCGCCACGCTAACCCGCCGCGGCGGGTTTTTTCTTGCCCAAAATAAAACTACTGGTCAAATAGACAGTATCATGCAAGCATGACTGGCTACGCTGTCCTCCAATCCCGCGCCCTTAATGGCATGCAGGCCGCGCCTGTGCATGTCGAGGTGCACATTGCCAATGGCTTGCCCAGCTTCACGCTGGTGGGCTTGGCCGATACCGAGGTCAAAGAGGCGCGTGAACGCGTGCGCTCGGCACTGTTAAATTCGGGCTTTGAGTTTCCTGCCAACAAGCGCATCACGGTCAATCTCGCACCGGCTGATTTGCCCAAAGACTCGGGGCGCTTTGACTTGCCCATCGCGCTGTGCATCTTGGCCGCTAGTGGGCAGGTGGATGGGCAAAAATTAGTCGATTTTGAATGCGCGGGTGAGTTGTCACTCTCCGGCAGTTTGCGCCCCGTGCGTGGTGCTTTGGCCATGAGTTTAGCGGTGCAAAGTGCGGGTAAAAAACTCATCTTGCCGCAAGAAAGCGCGCAAGAAGCCGCGCTGCTGAAAGATGCTGAGGTTTATGGCGCGCTGCATTTGCTCAATGTTGTTGCCCACTTCGCGCAGAATCCAGAAGTTGCAGGGCAACAGGGTATGCAGCGCGTGCTGCACCTAGCGCCCAGCTTGGCGCCGAATATGCCTGATATGGCGGATGTCAAAGGCCACAGCGCCATCAAACGCGCATTAGAAATAGCGGCGGCTGGCGGCCACAGTGCTTTGCTCATGGGGCCGCCAGGCTCGGGCAAGTCCATGCTGGCGGCCCGTTTTGCATCGTTACTGCCCAAGTTGCAAGACCAAGAAGCGCTGGAAGCGGCTGCTGTGCAGTCTTTGGCTGGGCGTTTTAACTTGCAGCATTGGGGCCAGCGCCGCACTTTCAGTCCGCACCACACGGCCAGCGCCGTGGCTTTGGTGGGCGGCGGTTCACCGCCACGACCGGGCGAGATATCGCTGGCGCACCACGGCGTTTTATTTTTAGACGAGTTGCCTGAGTTTCCGCGGGCCGCGCTCGAAGCTTTGCGTGAACCGCTTGAAACCGGGCACATCACCATCTCGCGCGCAGCGCAACGGGCAGACTTTCCTGCGCGCTTCCAATTAATGGCGGCAATGAATCCGTGTCCTTGCGGCTATTTGGGCTCTATCCAAAAAACCTGTCGCTGCACCAGCGAGCAGGTGGCGCGCTATCAGGGCAAAATTTCGGGGCCTTTGCTTGATCGCATAGATTTGCATCTAGAGGTGCAAAGCCTGCCGACAGCCGACTTGCTCAGTTTTCCGGCAGGTGAGTCCAGCGCGCAAATTGCACAGCGTGTGCAAGCGGCGCAAAGTTTTGCTTTGGCGCGGCAAGGCTGTTGCAATGCCCAGCTAGCGGGGCAAGAAATAGACCAGTATTGCGTCTTGGACGAGGCGGCTCGCACCTTCTTAAACCAAGCAGCAGCCAAGCTGGCTTGGTCGGGGCGCGCTACCCATCGCATCTTGAAGTTGGCACGCACTGTGGCCGATATGCGCCAAGAGAGTGCGATTAGCATCGCGCATTTGGCTGAGGCGATTCAATACCGCCGCGCGCTCAAAATGCAAAGCTAGGGCGCAGTTGCTGCGCCCCGCCACCTTTGCTTTGGCCTTTACTTCAGGCCTTTAACTTTGCATTTTTGTGTTTTGAACAAGGCCGTCATGTGGGCTTTGCGTTTTTGCGCCGAGCTGGTGTCGACCGCAGGGCTGACAGCAGCTGCGGCAGCGGGTTTTGCATTTGCAGCGTTGGCAGCCGCAGCGGCGGCTAAGCGGCCAAAGATGCTACCGAAAGCGCCAATGTTGGCGGCGGAAGAATAGTTGCCTGACTGGGCGGCAATTTGCGCAGCAGCGTTCACCGCATTGGCGGTTGCCGCTTCGTTGGCGGCTTGGGCTGCAGCAACGGCATTCGAGTCAGAGGCGACAACGACCGCAGTGGGCGTGCCAGCAGCGATGATTTTGTCCATGTTTTTGACTTCGGTGTACAGCTCTTGACAAGTAAGTTCTTCGTCGCCGAGTTGCTCGACCTCGATGACTTGTGCGTGCGCGTAGGCGCCAAAAAACAAAGTGGCGCTGATAGCCAAAATAGCCTTATTCATTTCTACTCCCAAAGTATATTTATTGGTAACAAGCGGCGCCAAAATCAGCGGTTTAGCTCGTGGAGAAAAATTTTATGGCTTTTCAATTTCTTACAGTTAGCCCTGTTTAGGGGGGTGTCGGATTTAGGCGAAGCCAAAGAAAAAGCGCCCGCAGGCGCTTGTGCTTAAAGCAAATTGCTCGTTTATTTCAATTTGCACTTGGTGGCTTTAGCCAGCGCTTGCAGGCGCTCTTTGCGCTGTTGCGCCAGCGCCGCTTCGGGCTTGCCAGCTTGCACAATGGCCTCCATGTCTTTTACTTCGGCGGCGATTTGCGCGCAGCTGAGTTCATCGTCGCTGACTTTCTCGACTTCGATGGTTGCCGCGTGAGCGAGCGAGAACGCGGCCGCAGTGGCGAGCAAAGCGAAGAGGGACTTGATATTTTTAGACATGGCCTTGGCTCCTTGTGAGCAGTTGTTTCTGGGTATTATGCACATGATTAGAGAATCATGCAGGCTTATGCCTGTGAACACACAACCATGACGACCATCGCCCTTGCCCAGACCCCGCTTCAAGAAACACCCATCACGCAATTTCAGGTGCGGCGCGCGCACTTGGCCGCGCAAATGCAAGCGGGTAGCATCGCCATTATCCCGAGTGCGCCCGAGCAGCCGCGCAACGCCGACGCGCACTTTCCCTATCGCGCCGACAGCTATTTTTATTACTTAACGGGTTTTGAAGAACCTAAGGCTTGGCTGCTGCTTACGGCAGATGGCCAAGCCACGCTGTTGTGCCAGTCTAAAAATTTGGAGCGCGAAATTTGGGATGGCTACCGCTTGGGTCCACAAGCTGCGCCGCAAGCGCTGGGCTTAGATGCGGCGTTTGCGGTGGAAGAGTTGGATGCGCGCTTGCCCGAGCTACTGCAAAACCGCAGCGCTTTGTATTACCCTTTCACTCGCCATGCGGCGCTGGCAGCGCAAATCGACCACTGGCTGGCGCAGGTGAAGAGCCGCGCACGTGCGGGCGTGACTTGCCCCGATCAGCTGCACGATGTGTGCAGCCTGCTCGATGAGATGCGCTTGGTCAAAGACGCGTATGAAATCGCCCACATGCGCCGCGCGGGCGCGATCAGCGCGCAGGCCCACATCCGCGCCATGCAGCGCTCGGCGCAGATGCTTCAGCGCCAAGAGCGCGTTTGCGAATACCACCTAGAGGCCGAGCTGCTGCACGAGTTTCGCCAGCATGGTAGCGAGAGCCCAGCCTACACCAGCATTGTGGCTGCGGGTGCCAATGCCTGCGTTTTGCATTACCGCGCGGGCAATGCGGCGGTGCAGAGCGGTGATTTGGTGTTGATCGATGCGGGCTGCGAGCT
Source organism: uncultured Burkholderiaceae bacterium (assembly GCA_964622735.1). Lineage (GTDB taxonomy): Bacteria > Pseudomonadota > Gammaproteobacteria > Burkholderiales > Burkholderiaceae_C > JAMIFN01. The sequence goes on from CAZUUN010000056.1 coordinate 3,991, forward strand.
GCGCAATTACGCCAGCGACATCACGCGCACTTTTCCGGCCAATGGGCAGTTCACGGCGGCGCAACGGCGGATTTATGACATCGTGTTGGCCGCGCACACAGCTGCCGTAGCCGCGGCCAAGCCCGGCGCGCGCTTTAACGATGTGCATGAAGCCGCTTTAGCGGTATTGGTGCAGGGCTTGTTCGATGTCGGCATATTGCGTGCCGCGCAGCATGGCAGCGTGGCCGATGCGCTGGCCAGCAAAGCCTATATGCCTTATTACATGCACCGCACCAGCCACTGGTTGGGGCTGGATGTGCATGATGTTGGGCGCTACAGCGAAGGCGGCGACCCGAGCGCCAGCCGCATCTTGCGCGCAGGCATGGTGCTGACGATAGAGCCAGGGCTGTACCTGCGGCCTGCGCCTGAAGTGCCGCCTGAGTTTCACCACATCGGCATCCGCATCGAAGACGACGCGCTCATCACCGCCGAGGGCTGCGAGATTTACACCAGCGGCGTGCCAGTGGAGGCGAATGAGATTGAGCGCTTGATGGCGGCTTAATAGGATTGCCTTGAGTACTATTGAAACAATAGCTGCCCAGGCAGGTTTGACGCTTCAAAATGCCAATTTAATGCCTGAAAATAGCATTTTCAGTGCTAAAGAGCGCTGAACAGCTTTAGTTGTAGCCAAACGAGCGCACGCGCGCTTCGTTATCGGCCCAGCCTGAATTGACTTTGACCCAAATTTGCAAAAACACTTTAGCGCCCATCAGGCGCTCCAAGTCTTGCCGCGCTTCGGAGCCTATGCGTTTGAGCTTCTCGCCGCCTTCGCCTATCACCATGGCTTTGTGGCTGTCGCGCTCGACAATGATCGTCGCCGCAATTTTGCAAAAGCGGTCTTGTCCAGGCTGCGGTGTTTTCAGCGCTTCTTCTTGGAACTGGTCCACCACCACAGTGGAGGTGTAGGGCAGCTCATCGCCCGAGAGGCGGAAGAGTTTCTCGCGGATGATTTCTTTCACCAAAAAAGACTCGTTGCGGTCGCTCAGCTCGCCGTCTTGGTAGACCCAAGCCTGCTCGGGCAGATAGTGTTGCGCGATGTCTAAGAGGCGCTCCATGTCGGCCGGTTTTTTGGCTGACAGCGGCACGATTTCGGCAAAAGGATGGCGCGTTTGCATGTCTGCCAGCCAAGTCATCAACTCGGCGCGGCGCTTGATTTGGTCCAGCTTATTCGCCAACAAAACCACCGGTGTGGTGGTGGGCAGCAACGATAGCACTTTGGCATCGCCCAAGCCGAAATTGCCGGCTTCGACGACGAAAAAGACCAAATCGACATCGGGCAGTGCGCCCGTGACGGTTTTATTCAAGGTTTTGTTCAGCGCATTGGCGTGCCGCGTTTGAAAGCCGGGCGTATCGACAAAAACAAACTGGCTCGCGTCTTTGTTGCGTATGCCCGTGATGCGGTGGCGCGTTGTTTGCGCTTTGCGCGAGGTGATGCTGACTTTTTGCCCGACTAGCGCGTTCATCAAAGTCGATTTGCCCACATTGGGGCGGCCGACAATGGCGATTTTGCCGCAGCGCGGCGCGGCAGCAGGCGCGGCATCCGCGGCTGAGGCTTCGGCAGCAACTTCTGGCTCAGGCTCGGCACTTTTGGGCGTCGGGGTCTTCTTAAAGAAGTTCTCGATCGCGTCTTGTTTTTCAGGGTGGCTGGAGTCTGGGGTCATGGCTTGATAGGGGGAATGAGAACTAACATTTTTTCAGCAGCGTCTTGTTCGGCTGCGCGTTTGGAGCTGCCGCGCCCCTGGGTTTTTTGCTGCGCTTGGGGCACGCTGCATTCGACTTGGAATTGCAGCTTGTGCGCCGCGCCGCTGCTGGCGGTTTGGGTGTAAATGGGCAGGCCCCATTTGCGCGCTTGGGTCCACTCTTGCAGACGCGTTTTCGCGTCTTGCGCTTGTGCCAGCGCGCTGGGCTGCAAATCGAGCTTGGCGTAGCATTCCAACACCCAAGCCTTGGCGGCCTCAAAGCCTTGGTCTAAATAGCGCGCGCCTATCAGTGCCTCGACGGCGTCGGCCAAAATCGAGGGCCGTAGCGCGCCGCCTGAATTTTTCTCGCCCTCGCCCAAACGCAGTTTGGCGCTCAAACCCAAGTGCAAGGCTATCTGGTGCAAGGTGTCTTGCTTGACCAGCATGGCGCGCATGCGCGAGAGCTCGCCTTCGGGCAAGTTCGGGTATTGCTCATACAGCCATTGGCTGATGGACAAATTCAAAACGGAATCGCCTAAGAATTCCAGACGCTCGTTGTGGTCAGCCGAAAAACTGCGGTGCGTGAGCGCACGCTGCATATGCGCTGTGGCTGCAGGCTGTGGTTGAAGTCGGGGCGCAGCAGTCGCCCTGTTGTTCGCGGTGTTCAGTTATATGCCGCCGGTTGGGCTTTTGCTGTTGCCGCTCGAGCCTTCGTACTTGATCACGAGGTAGGCGGGGCCAAACAAAGGGATTTCTTTGTCGTAAGCAAAACTGACGCGGTAGCCGCCACTGATCTGCTCAATGATCAAGTCTTTAGGTGTGATCGAGCTGATGTTTTGTTCGATCTCGATGGCTTTGCCAAAAATACTCTGCGCATCTGCGGCTGTATTGGCTTCTGCACCCGCCTTTTTCACCGCTTTTAGGATGGTTTGGTATTCCAGCATGGTAGGCAAGACTTTCATGCCCAATAAGGCGACGAATACCAAGACGATAGAGACGAATAGCATACCAATCATGGTTGCACCGCGTTGTTTATTCATGATGAGCCTTATGGATTAGAAAGAGCCGATACGCTTTAAATTGCCAAAATTCATCCAGACAAAAAATGCCCGGCCGACGATGTTTTTGTCGGGCACAAAGCCCCAATAACGGGAGTCTTGTGAATTGTCGCGATTATCGCCCATCATAAAATAATGTCCAGCAGGCACGGTGCAAACCACGCCTTCGGCGTTGTAGTTGCAGTTGTCGGCATATTCAGTGAACTCGTCAAAGGGGCGCACATAGGGCGGCCGCGCTTCGTCGTTCAAAATATTGTGCGTCACGGGGCCGTGATCGCTGGGTATGGTTTCGCTAAATTGCTGGCTGTAAGCCGAGCCTGAAGCGCCTTCGAACAAAATCGCCTGGGTTTGCAAATAATCGGGCTGCGTGGCGACGGGCAAGGCTTGGCCGTTGATGGTCAGGCGCTTGTTGATATAGCGAATCTCGTCGCCTGGCACGCCGATCACGCGCTTGATGTAGTCTTGGTTGGTGTTGAGCGGGTAGCGGAAGACCATGACATCGCCGCGTTGTGGATTGCCGATTTCCACCACTTTTTTATTGATCACGGGCAAGCGCACGCCGTAGGTGAATTTGTTGACCAAAATAAAGTCGCCGACTTCCAGGGTGGGCAGCATAGAACCTGAGGGTATTTTGAAAGGCTCGAACAAAAAAGAGCGCAGCAAAAACACCGCGATGATGACGGGGAACAAGCCCGCTGTCCAATCCAACCACCACGGTTGGCGCAAGCGCGCGGCGCGCTCAGTCCCTGCGGGGGCCACGCTCGCGGCCTGTTTGCGGCGCGGCAAAAAGTACAGCCGCTCCAGCAGCCAATAAATGCCGGTCACGGCCGAGGCGATAAACAAAATGAGCGAGAAGTTGCTCTCGACCTTGCCAAAATACCAAGCGCCCACATAAGCGACAAAGGCGGCCAACACAAGGGCCGTGATGGCAGGCATGGATTTTTGCAAAGCGTTCATGGGGCTTCAATCAGAAGAGGGAATTTAAAAAAACACTATCAAATTAATAGCTGCTCAGGCAGGTTTGACGGCCTAAAGCGGCTATTTCTTATCCATCTACTTGCAAGATGGCCAAGAATGCCTCTTGCGGCACTTCGACCGAGCCGATTTGCTTCATGCGCTTCTTACCGGCTTTTTGCTTTTCGAGCAGTTTGCGTTTGCGCGAAATATCACCGCCATAGCACTTGGCCAACACGTTTTTGCGCAAGGCTTTGACGGTTTCGCGCGCGATGATATTGCCGCCGATGGCCGCTTGTATCGCCACATCAAACATTTGCCGACCGATGATCTCGCGCATCTTAGACACCACGGCGCGGCCACGGTATTGCGATTGCGAACGGTGCACGATGATGGACAGCGCATCCACGCGCTCGCCATTCAGCATGATGTCGACCTTGACCACATCAGATGGTTGGTAAGCTTTGAACTCGTAATCCATGCTGGCATAGCCGCGGCTCACCGACTTGAGTTTGTCGAAAAAGTCCAAGACGATCTCACCCAGCGGCATGTCATAAGTCAGCACCACTTGGCGGCCTTTATAGGCCATGTTCAGTTGCACGCCGCGCTTTTGATTACACAGCGTCATCACCGCGCCCACATACTCTTGCGGCATATACACATGCAGCTCAACGATGGGCTCGCGGATCTCGGCAATTTTGCCCACTTCCGGCATTTTCGAGGGGTTCTCTACGCGCAGTGTTTCGGCGTCTTTGCCCTCAGTCAGCACTTCATACACCACGCTCGGCGCAGTGGTAATCAGGTCTTGGTCAAACTCGCGCTCCAAGCGCTCTTGCACAATCTCCATGTGCAGCAAACCTAAGAAGCCGCAGCGAAAGCCAAAACCCAAAGCTTGCGAGACTTCAGGCTCGTACTGCAGCGCCGCGTCATTCAGCTTGAGTTTTTCTAAACTGTCGCGCAACTGGTCGTATTGGTTCGCCTCGACTGGGTATAGGCCCGCAAACACCTGCGGCTGCACTTGCTTAAAGCCGGGCAAAGCCTCTTCGGCTGGGCCCAAATTGTTGGGCAGCTTCTTCTCCAGCGTCACGGTGTCGCCGACCTTGGCCGCTTGCAACTCTTTGATGCCAGCGATGATGAAGCCGACCTCGCCCGCGTTCAGTGCTTCGCGTGGCTGGCTGGTGGGTGTGAAGACGCCGATATGGCCCGCCTCATAACTGGCACCGGTCGCCATCATCTGGATGCGCTCGCCTTTTTTCAGCTGGCCATCCACCACGCGCACCAACATCACCACACCGACATAGGTATCAAACCAGCTGTCTATGATCATGGCGCGCAGGGGCGCATCGGGCTTGCCGCGCGGCGGCGGCACTTTGGCGACGACCATTTCTAAAATGTCGTCTATGCCCAAGCCCGTCTTGGCTGAGCAGGGAATCGCTTCACTGGCATCAATGCCAATCACATCTTCAATCTCTTTGCGCGCGGCCTCGGGGTCGGCTTGGGGCAAGTCGATCTTGTTCAGGACGGGGAAAACCTCCACCCCCAAATCAATCGCCGTGTAGCAATTGGCAACCGTCTGCGCTTCCACGCCTTGGCTGGCGTCAACCACCAACAAAGCACCCTCGCAGGCCGACAGGCTGCGCGAGACTTCGTAAGAAAAATCCACATGCCCCGGGGTGTCGATCAAGTTGAGGTTATAAATTTGCCCGTCTTTGGCCTTGTACTGCAGCGCCGCTGTTTGCGCCTTGATCGTGATGCCACGCTCTTTCTCGATATCCATCGAATCCAAAACCTGCTCGCTCATCTCGCGATCGGCCAAGCCGCCACAGCGCGAAATCAAACGATCAGCCAGCGTCGACTTGCCGTGATCAATGTGGGCAATGATGGAGAAATTTCTGATGTGTTGCATCAACTACCAGTTACAAGTGTTTGTTGTGATTGGCCCTGCACGGACAATCAAAAAAATAGGGCGCGTCCTGTTGCGGATCACGCCCTGTCTAAACCAACCGTACATGGCAACTGCATAAGTTGGATGTTGATTGTAGGGAAAAATCCGCCGCAGGGCTGGGAAAATCTGTAAACCCGAGGGCTATACGCGCCTATTGTATGCGAGCGGCGTGACAAAATTGTCAGACTCTCGACGCATGTTTGCTTAAAGTTCAATGGGAGCAAAACCTCTCAGGTTTGCGGGTACTCACCAACTGACTCTGCATCATTTTGCAGACTTCTATACAATACAAGGCTTAGGGGCTGTACTGGTTTCGACGTGGGTTCGGACGCAGTGTGGTGCATGCCGAGGTCAGGTTCCTCGTAAAACAGCTTG
>CAZUUN010000057.1:0-9714 GCA_964622735.1 uncultured Burkholderiaceae bacterium
CATAGGTTTTTTGCACCAAGGCCAGCAAGTCCAGCGTCTCAGGATTGAGCTTGCCGGTTTGCAAAACAAATACATCACAAGGCAATTGCGCCGCGTGCAGCAGGTGCAGCAGCACCATGTCTTCGGCGCCCAAACTGCAAGCCAAGGTGATGGGCTGGTAGTCAGCCGTTGCTTGTCGCAGCAGCGCTAGCGTTGCGGCCAGCTTTTCTGCATACGCAGCGGATGGCTTAGCAAACAACTTGGTCGCAGGCACAGACTCGCGGTGGATAGGAATCGCACTCAAGCTGCTGGTCGGGGCGTTCATGCGGCCTCCGCTGCGGCCTCTTGTGCGGCTTCGCGCAAGAACAAGGGGCGCGGTTCGTTCGCATCGGCTTGATAAAAGGCGCTGAAGCGGTCGAACTGGCGCTGTGCGGCTGTCGGGTCTACGCCCTCGGCCAGTACCGCGCTGCTAAAGCCGCTGCGGTGCATGTGCACGAGTTGGTCGATCAAAACATCGCCCGTCGCGCGCAGGTCGCCCGCAAAGCGGTAGCGGCGGCGCAGCAATAGCGCTTGGCTGTAGGCGCGGCCATCGGTGAATTTAGGGAACTGCAACTCGATGCGCTCGATGCCATCGAGTGCATTGGTCGCCACCAGTTCAGCGATTTCTACATCGTTGGCCAGTTGCAGGGTTTTGAGGTTGTCGGTTTGGTCGGGCAGCTCGCCGTGAGGAATGATGTTCATGCTGTGTTGTCTTTCTGTGGGCGGGCTTAAACGGCCAAGGCTTCGACGCGCGGTTGGCGCGCAGCGTTGGCGGCGGCTTTGAACGGGTCGTGGCCAATGCGGCGCAGCGCGTCGATGAAGTACTCACCCGGTTGGCGCAGTTGGCGGAAGGTTTCGAGCAGCGCTTCGATAACATCAGGCACTTCGTCGGCTGAGAACGAGGGGCCAACCACTTTGCCGCCCACGGCTGCGCCTGAGAGCGCCGTGCCGTCAGAGCCGCCCAAGGTGATTTGGTACCACTCCATGCCGTCTTTGTCCACGCCCAAAATACCAATGTGGCCGCTGTGGTGGTGGCCGCACGAGTTGATGCAGCCGCTCATGTGCAGGTCGATAGGGCCAAGGTCAAACAGCTCGTCCAAGTCTTGGTAGCGTTCGGTGAGCGCGGCAGCAATCGGCAGCGAGCGTGCATTGGCGAGCGAGCAATAGTCGCCGCCTGGGCAGACGATCATGTCTGAGAGCAAGCCGATGTTGGGCTGCGCCAAGCCCAGCGCGCGCGCCGCGTCGTAGAGCGCGGGCAAGTCAGACTCGAACACCCAAGGGAATAAGAGGTTTTGCTCGTGCGTGACGCGTGCTTCGCCAGCGCTGAACTGATCGGCCAGTTGCGCCAGCGCGTCGAGCGTGTCGGCATCGGCGTCGCCCGGCGCCAAGCCCACGCGCTTGAAAGAGAGCGTGACCGTCTTCATGCCCGGCAGTTTGTGGCCGCGCACATTTTGCGCCAGCCAGCGTTTATAGAGCTGGCCTTGCGGATCTACCTTGCTCGGCAAATTGGCTGGGTGCAGCTCAGGCGTGACAAAGCTGCTGCTGACGCGATCCAACTCGGCTTGGCTGATGGTGTGCGGCGCACCGTCGAGATCGACAATGGCGCGGTATTCTTTTTCGACGGCTTCGATGAATTGCGGGCCTTCGCTCTTGACCAAAATCTTGATACGGGCGCGCCATTTGTTGTCGCGGCGGCCGTAACTGTTGTAGGTGCGAATGATGGCTTCGATGTAGTTGAGCAACTCGGCCCAAGGCAAAAATTCGCGCACCACAGCGCCGATCATGGGCGTGCGGCCCATGCCGCCGCCGACTTGTACTTTGAAGCCGACTTCGCCCGCGGCGTTTTTCACGGCTTGCAGGCCGATGTCGTACCAGCCAATGGCTGCGCGGTCTTCTACAGCGCCGTTAAAGGCGATTTTGAATTTGCGCGGCAAGAATGAAAACTCGGGGTGCAGCGAGCTCCACTGGCGCGTGATTTCAGCAAAGGGGCGCGTGTCCACAATGCCGTCTTCGGCGATGCCTTCCCAGGCATCGCAGGTGATGTTGCGGATGGCATTGCCGCTGGTTTGTATGCCGTGCATGTGTACGCTGGCGAGCAAGTCCATCACATCGGCAGCGCGCGTGATCGGGATCCAGTTGAACTGCACATTGGTGCGCGTGGTGAAGTGACCGTAACCGTATTGAAAACGCGGCGCGGCCAGGCTCAAGCCCGGTTGCGCGGCTTGCAGCGCGTCTTGCGTGGCTTGCGCCTGGGCCAACAGCTCAGGGCTGGGCTGGTCAAACTCGCGGGCAATATGTGCCAGCATGCGCAGCTGCTTGCTGCTGAGTTCGCCATAAGGCACTGCCGTGCGCAGCATGGGTGCATAACGCTGAATGTACCAACCGTTTTGCAAACGCAAAGGCAGCATTTGCTCGTCGCTCAGCTCGCCTTTTTGCCAGCGCTCGAGCTGATCGCGGAACTGTTCTGCGCGCAGGCTGATGAACTGCTTGTCGAAATCGGTATATTGGTACATGGCAAAAAACGAAAATAATAATTATAAATAAAATCAAATACTTAGGTATTCAATAGACGAATCAAACGGATAGAGACTGCGGTTTTGCTATTTTTAGGATGGTTTTTGATGTTTTAGACCGTCAAACCTGCCTGAGCAGCTATTGATTCAGTAGTAAATCAAGACCAAGACAATAACTTGACACTGGCATAAGCCAACAACACCGAGAGTACCGAGCGTATCACCCGCTCAGGTGTGCGCGTGACAAAGTAAGTGCCCAACCAAATGCCCGGAATGGAGCCGAGCAACAACATGCCCAGCAAAGACCAATCGACCGTGCCAATGCTGGCGTGGCCTAAACCCGCAATCAAAGTCACAGGCACGGCATAAGCCAAATCAGCCGCAATGATGCGCGGCAGTGGCAGCGCGGGGTAAAGCAGCATCAAGACCATGACGCCGATAGCGCCCGCGCCAACCGAAGTCAAAGACACCAAAGTGCCAATCACCGCGCCAAACAAAATAGGCAGCGCCCAGTGGCGTGGCCGCGCTTGCTCGGCCGCGCTCAGGGTGTTTTGCGTACCCAGTTTTTTCCCGCGTATGGCTTTGTAGAGCGTGGCGATGGCCGTCAGCATCAAAGCAATACCCAAAGTGGTGGTGATCAGGCGTTGCGCGGCGTGGCCCTCGCTGTCCATGCGGTGCAAGGCATAAACCACCGCAAAAGAGGCTGGCACCGAGCCGACGCAAAGCGAAGCCACGATTTTCCAGTCCACCGTTTTTTGTTTCGCCAATTTGGCCACGCCAAAGAATTTGGTGCAGGCAGCAAACAACAAATCAGTGCCCACCGCCAGCGCGGGCTTGATGCCAAAAACCGCTATCAACAAAGGCGTCATCAAAGAACCGCCGCCAACCCCCGTTAGACCCACCACGCAGCCGACGAAGAAGCCCGCCAAAATGAATGCAAAAACTGGAATATCACCCATACAAGCCTTGTCGCTGTCACACTATTGATTTTTTGCTGCAGCGCAACACGCGCAAGCTAGGCCATGAATGTAAGGGTTTTCCTATATCTTGTAAAAGATTGATTCATAGGAAGAGTATGCCCATTCGCTATATAAAACTTGGGCGTGCTCGGAGTGAGCATCTGGGCGCCTATGCGCTATTTCAGCCAGGATGGTAGAATCTTAGGCTTTGCTGCACTGCAGCAGCGTATTGTGTTCATTGCCATGCCTCGTAAATCCTCCACTCCCAATCGCGCTTACCGCGTTGCTGACCAGATCCAACGCGATCTGTCGGAGTTGATTGCGCGCGAGTTGAAAGACCCGCGTGTGGGTTTGGTCACCATCAGCCGCGTGGAAGTCACGCCCGATTACGCCCATGCCAAAGTGCATTTCAGCGTTTTGGTGGGCGATGCGGATGCGGCCGAAGAAGCACTTAACCACGCCGCTGGCCATTTGCGCAATGGCTTGTTCAAGCGTTTGCAAATTCACACCGTACCCACTTTGCACTTTCACTTCGACCGCAGCACTGAGCGCGCGTCGGATATGAATGCCCTGATTTCCAAGGCCGTGGCCTCGCGCTCTAAAGACGACCAAGAGTAAGCATGAGCAGAGCCGAGCCATTACCAGGCGCGCCTGCCGCCTTGGATGGTGGCGCGGCGGCCAATACCCCAAGCAAACGCAGCCCGCGCCCGGCCAAAGTGCGCATACAGCGCCGCCCGCTGCATGGCGTTTTGCTCTTAGACAAACCGCTGGGCCTGTCGAGCAACGACGCGCTGCAAAAGGCCAAATGGCTGCTGCGCGCCGAGAAGGCTGGCCACACCGGCACGCTCGACCCACTGGCGACGGGCGTTTTGCCCCTGTGCTTTGGTGCGGCGACCAAGTTCAGCCAGATTCACCTAGACGCTGACAAAACCTATGAAGCCGTGGCGCAGCTCGGCAGCACGACCAGCACTGGCGACGGCGAAGGCGAAATCATCGAGCGCCGCGCCGTCACGCCCGAGATGCTCAGCCCCGAGCGCTTGGCGCAGATCACCGCGCAATTTACCGGTGTGCAAGAACAATTGCCGCCCATGTACAGCGCGCTGAAAAAAGACGGCAAAGCCCTGTACGAATACGCGCGCCAAGGCATAGAAGTGGCGCGCGAGGCGCGTCGCATCGAGGTTTTTGACCTTAAATTGCAAGTTTTAAGCGCAGATCCTGCCTCAGCAGCTATTCAATTTGTAGCCAAAGTGAGCAAGGGCACTTACATCCGCACTTTGGGCGAAGACATCGGCAAAGCACTGGGCTGCGGCGCCCACTTAAGCGCTCTGCGCCGCGTGCAAACGGGCGACTTTGGCGCGGCCCAAACCGTGACCTTAGCGGGCCTCGAAGCCATGAGCGAAGCCGAGCGCATCGCTTGCCTGTTGCCCGTGGACACTTTACTGGCGCACTATCCCGTGGTGCAACTAGATGCTGAAAACGCGGGGCGCTTTTTAAGTGGTTTGCGCCGCCGCACCGACCTGCCCAATTGCGAAGCGGTTGCCGTGTATGGCGATGCGCCCCGCGCACTGCTGGGCAGCGCAAAAATTGTGGCGGGCGAGCTGATTCCGCTGCGCCTGCTCACCCCTCTCGAAATCGCCGACAGCTTGCAACAAGCCGCCAGCACCCTTTAAGACCCAACAACCTTATGCACAACGCGGCAAAAAACCTGCGCAAGCTCAACTTCTCAGAGCACGAACCACGCCCCCAACAGGCCTAGGCTTAGGCCGCCGCTTTGCATATTTCACCCGTTTCCTATCGAAAGTATCCATGTCTAAACAAATTCGCAACATCGCCATCATCGCCCACGTCGACCATGGCAAGACCACTATGGTCGATCAGCTCCTGCGCCAATCGGGCACTTTTGCCCAACACGAAAAAATCATTGAAAGCGTGATGGACAGCAATGCCATCGAGCGCGAACGCGGCATTACCATTCTGGCGAAAAACTGTGCGGTGAGCTGGGAAGGCACGCACATCAACATCGTCGACACACCCGGACACGCGGACTTTGGCGGCGAAGTAGAACGCGCCCTGTCTATGGTCGATGGCGTGGTGCTTTTGATCGATGCGCAAGAAGGCCCTATGCCACAAACGCGCTTTGTGACGAAAAAAGCCTTGGCACTGGGCCTCAAGCCCATCGTTGTGGTGAACAAAGTAGACAAAGCCGGTGCCGCGCCCGACAAAGTGGTGAATGCCGCTTTTGACTTGTTCGACAAACTCGGCGCGACCGATGAACAACTCGACTTCCCAGTTGTTTACGCATCAGGCATCAATGGCTGGTCTTCACTGGTTGAAGGCGCGCCAGGTGAGAAGTGGGGTTCAGACATGTCGGCCCTGTTCAATACCATCTTGACCCATGTGCAGCCGCACCAAGGTGACGCTGCAGCGCCGCTGCAACTGCAAATTTCTTCTATCGATTACTCGACCTTCGTGGGCCGTATCGGTGTGGGCCGCATCAACGCGGGCACACTCAAACCCGGCCAAGACACGCTGGTGATGGAAGGCGCGGACGGCAAATCATTCAAAGGCCGCGTCAACCAAGTCTTGAAATTCCAAGGTTTGGATCGCGTGCAAGCGACTGAAGCGGGCCCTGGCGACATCGTCTTGGTCAACGGCATTGAGAACATCAGCATCGGCGTGACGCTAACGGATCCAGCGAATCCAACACCGCTGCCCATGCTCAAAATTGATGAGCCAACACTGACGATGAATTTCTGCGTCAACACCTCGCCATTGGCTGGGCGTGAAGGCAAGTTTGTGACCAGCCGCCAAATCTGGGACCGCTTGCAAAAAGAGCTGCAATCGAATGTGGCCCTGCGCGTGCGCGAAACCAAAGAAGACGGTATTTTTGAAGTCTCAGGCCGCGGCGAGTTGCACCTGACCATCTTGCTCGAAAACATGCGCCGCGAAGGCTACGAGTTGGCCGTGAGCAAACCACGCGTGGTTTTCCAAGACATCGACGGCGTCAAACACGAGCCTATCGAATTGGTCACCGCTGACATGGAAGAGTCGCACCAAGGCGGCGTGATGCAAGCCCTGGGCGAACGCAAAGGCGAGCTGGTGAATATGGAACCCGATGGCCGTGGCCGTGTGCGTTTGGAGTACCGTATTCCTGCGCGTGGCTTGATTGGCTTCACCACTGAATTCTTGAACTTGACGCGCGGCAGCGGCTTGATCAGCAATATTTTTGACAGCTACGAGCCTTACAAAGGCGAAATCGCTGGCCGTAAAAATGGCGTGCTGATCAGCATGGACGATGGTGAAATCTTCACCTACGCCCTGGGCAAGCTCGATGACCGTGGCCGCATGTTCGTCAAAGCCGGTGACCCGGTTTACGAAGGCATGATCATCGGTATCCACAGCCGCGACAACGATTTGATCGTGAACGCGACGCGCACCAAACAGCTGACCAACTTCCGCGTCAGCGGCAAAGAAGACGCGATCAAAATCACACCACCGATCGACATGAATCTGGAATACGGCGTGGAATTTGTAGCCGACGACGAGTTGGTAGAGATCACGCCTAAATCCGTGCGCTTGCGCAAACGCTACTTGAAAGAGCATGAACGCAAACGCGCTGGCAAAGACTAAGCGCTAGCTGCCCTCTACAGAAACACCGTCATTCCGGTGTTTTCGTGAAAATTGAAGCCGACCTCGATGGTCGGCTTTATCACGCTGAAATACGGCGAAACATCGAAATCGCGTGGTGTAAACAGGCTGTGATGGCGCATCGCTTCATAGGTGCTGGTGTTGTGCTCGTCATGAATCGACGGGTTCGGCAGTATCGGGTAGTTGATGGTGTAAAAAGCCTTGGCAATCAGGGTCGAGCAGATCGCCCGCGTCGGGTCGCCACTGCCCAAGGTCATTAACTGGCGCCGAAAACGGCGTGGTACGGGCGGCTCAGGCAGCAAATAACGCGCCAAATCAAACATATTGCGCAAGTCATACTGGTCGCCCAAGCTGGCAATCGCATAGCTACAGACTTGGCGCGTTTCGGCACTGGTCAGCCCGACGGGGCGGCAGATGCGCGTGTGCAAACCCGAAAAAGCGGAGAGCGGCACGCTGCGCACGCCCTCTTTCACATCGGCTTCTATCAGGGCGTGGCCGGGCAAAGCGTTCTCGCCCAGCGCGTCGTGCAGATGTTGGCCCACAAACAGCGCCGCATGTGACCAAGTCGATTGCGTCAGGTATTTGATGGCGCTGGAGACGCGGGTAATGCCCTCAACCAAAAGCACATCGCCAGGTTGCAGAACGGCGCTTAAATAGGTGATATTGGTGCTGATGCCAAAGCCGCGTGCATGCACCGGTTGCGTTAAATAATGAGCCAATTTGCGGCCCGCGTAAGCGCGAAAACCCATAGCTTCTACCCTTCATTTCACAACTCCATTTGTACAGACCGCTAAGACCCAAGGCCTGCGCAACTTGCTTTAAACTTTAAACGCACAGTCTAAACCCCTGCATTTCCAAAATCAAAACATCTATGCAAAACCATACCGCCCGCCGTTTGAGCAGCCTGCACCCGCGTCTGTGGCTCGCGCTCACGCTGATGCTGGCCTGCTTTGGTCTCTTATCTGTTTTTAGCACTTATGGCTTGGCTACACGCTATTTATTGGCTTGGAATGTGGGCGCTGTGGTGTATATCGCAGCCTGTTTGCGCCTGATGCGCCGCGCAGAACATGCGCACATGCATGCCCGTGCCGAACGCGAAGACGAGGGGCGTTTTTTCGTCACCTTTGTCGTCTTGGCCTCGACCGCGAGTATTCTGTTGGCAGTAGCCTCGCAAATCGCCACACTGAAAAGCTTGCCTGCGGGCAAAGAACATACCCTGCACTTGCTGCTGGCCATCCTCACCGTCCTCAGTTCTTGGGCATTTACGCAGTTTACTTTTGCGCTGCATTACGCGCATGATTACTACCATGCCCGTTGGCAGAATCAGGCTGGCGGCTTGATGTTTCCCGATACCGAACAGCCGCTCTACCTCGACTTTCTCTACTTCTCTTGCATCATCGGCACTTCGGCGCAAACCGCCGACATCGGCATCAACTCGCGCCCCATGCGCCTCACGGTGCTGCTGCACTCGGTGCAGGCTTTCTTTTTCAACACCATGATTTTGGCCATCGTCATCAATATGGCCGCTAGCGCATTCAGCTAGTCCGCTCTTTGCGCTCAATGCGCTTGCGCAAAAATTTTTGCAAACATGGGGGCTAATAAAGCCGCGCCCGTTTCGCTCAAATGGTCAGCGTCGTAATACAGCGATCTGCCATCCTTAGTGCCATGGCAGCGCCCATCCCAACACAAATAAGGCAGCGGGTCGAGGATTTTGACACCACATTTCGCAGCCGCCGCATCCTGCGCCTCCCAAGCAAAGGCGTGGCGTTTGTGGTACTGCTCGAGGCTGATCGAAATATCAGGTACTTTGCCCGTCCATAGCAACTTGCGACTCACCATGCGAGGCACATCCGCTGGCATTTCGGGTATGGGCCTAACCATATATACGGGGCGATTCTTTGCAAACTCGCAGGTAGTATCGATCACGCTTTGACGAAATTGCGCAAGATAGGCTGGACTGCGATCGCTAAAGGTCACGGGTTGATCGCCAAAATAGTAACGCAGGAGCCCTGTATTGTTTGCATGATCATCACCAAAAGGATAGGCGGACAGACGATTCACTATCACCAACGGCGCCTGCTCAGCCATTAATGCGGATTGCTTTAATGCATAAGGTACAAACAGCGGACAAGCTTCAAAGTCTGGAATGCCATGTATCCCCTGTATGGTTGGGCAGGCTGATAAAGTCCAGTCCAACACATGATATGTTTTTGAGGGCAGTACTTTCTCCAAGGTTCTTACCATGCTTGCCCCATGGCTGTCGCCAATGACAATAGCTCCGAGCTCTGGGCCTCCGTATGTACAAGCAGGTATTGGCAATTTGCTTTTATGACACTCATCAATTCTGGGATTTCGGTTTAACGCCTCTTGCTCCCAATGATTAATGACAGGAGAGAGTCGACCGCTTACCCCTTTTTGCGAACGGATCACACCAGCAGCAAGAGCAACTGCTCCTACCGCAAGCAGCAAAACAAGGCCCGTTTTTAAAGCCGTCCAACGAACGCGTCTGGCGGGCTCTTCGACCCAACGGCATGACAACCAACCCAATAGCAAACTCAATGCAATGCCGCATATAA
>CAZUUN010000058.1:0-9665 GCA_964622735.1 uncultured Burkholderiaceae bacterium
GGCTGCAGCTGGCGCTACGCGTTCTGCCTGATCAAAGGCGTAAACCTGCGGGTAGGCAAAATCCAGCGGCTGCTGGCCACGCCAGAAGAGGCAGACATTCGGGTGGTCTTGCAAATGCAGGCCAACACCGGGCGCGTCGCAGACCACGGGCAGGCCCACGCTTTGCAAGTGCGCGGCCTCGCCCACGCCCGAGAGCATCAATAGGCGCGGCGTCTCAAGCGCGCCCGCCGTCAAAATCACTTCTTTACCCACAGCCGCTTGCGCGGCGCGGCCATCTTTGCGGTAGTGCACGGCAGTGGCGGTTTGCCCTGCAAACTCGATGCGCTCGACCTGCGCGCCGGTGATGATGTGCAAGCGCTGGGCGGCCGCAGGCTGGGCGGCGAGAAACTCTTGGATAAAAGCACGGTAGGAACTGCGGCGCTGCTCGCCGGCGTAGTTCATGTCATTGGCGCCGACCTTGCCCGACAAATTGCCGGTATTTAGACCCGTTTCTTCGCGCATCCCTAAGCTAGTACAAGCTTGGATAAAGCGCTGCACCATAGCCGTTGGCGGGCGCGGGCGGGGTTGCAGTTTGGCTTCTATGGCCTCAAACGCGGGCAGCACATCGTCCCACTGCCAGCCTGCTGGCCAAGTCAAAAAGTCGTGTTTGTCGCCGCGGGTGTACACCATGCCATTGACCGAACCCGAGCCGCCCATGCCGCGACCGGTGCCCAAGTATTTGCGCCCCATCGCGGGCAGCGGGCTGCTCATGCGCGGCCACATGGTGGCATCATTGGCAAACGCATATTTGAAGCCATCGGCCGTCAGGGTTTCGGGGTGCGCCTCGGCGCTCTCGCCAGCCTCGAGTAAAAGCACGCTGTAGCCGTGCTCGGCCAAGCGGCCTGCCACAATACAAGCTGCGGAACCGCCACCAATCACGACATAATCTGCTGTATGCGTCACAGTCATTGCACCTTAGCTTGGCTCAAAACATCACCCTTATCGTCAGTACCCTGATAAACTATCAGTGCGCTGATTCTAGCAAGAATACATCAGGACGCTGATGTTTTTTGGCTAAATTTATTAAAGGACTTTCCCCTAGTGGAAACTGGTTTTATTTGGTCGATCGATTTGCTCAGCCATCTGGTGCGCCAGCAGGTCAATGCTTTGCTCGCGCCCATTGGTCTGACATTTCCCAAGTACTCCGCTTTAAAGGCTTTGCAGAGTGTGCAGGCACTCACTAACGCCGACTTGGCCCGCGCTTGCATGGTGCGACCCCAAACCATGAACAGCATGGTGCGCGACCTGGAAGGGGCTGGCCTGATCAGCCCATCCTCAACGCCCGACCACAGCCTGAAGATACTTTATACGCTCACGCCGCAAGCCCAAGAGCTGCTTGCGCACGCGCACCACATCGTCCAGGCTTTAGAAAACCAATTTCTCATAGGCCTAGGCCCCGAGAAGGTGGCTGAAATGCAAGCCATGATGGACAACACCTTGGCGCGCTTGCAGCAGGGCACGCGCCAAAGCGCACCCATTGGGGCTAAAACAGCGCCTAAAGGCCGTAAACAGCCATTCTTATGAGTGATTTTGGTCTTTTAGGCTGTCAAACCTGCCTGAGCAGCTATTAAATGAATAGTATTGAGTGCATCTGGAATAGAGACTTGCATGGGAAAGAGCAAGCGGCGAGCGCGTTATAGTTCTGCCATGAATCGCCCGAGTGAACCCGCCGCCCTGCCTGTCCTTGATGATGCGGCCATGCTGCGTTACAGCCGCCACTTGCTATTAAGCGATTGGGGGTTTGAGGCGCAGCAGGCGCTGGCGGGTAAAACCGCGCTGCTCGTGGGCGCTGGTGGTTTGGGTTGCGCGGCGGCGCAAGCGCTGGCGGCAGCGGGTGTGGGTCAGCTCATCATTGCTGATGATGACCAGGTCGAGCTGTCGAATTTGCAGCGCCAAATTTTGCACGATATGGCCAGCGTGGGTCAGCCCAAAGTGGATTCGGCGCAGCAACGCCTGCACGCGGTGAACCCAGAGGTGCGCATAGACAAACGCGCCACGCGTTTGCTGGGTGCGGCGCTGGATGCGGCGGTGGCACAGGCGGATGTCGTGCTCGATTGCAGTGACAACTTGAGTACACGCCTTGCCATCAACGCGGCCTGTGTGCGCTTGGCCAAACCGCTGATCAGTGGCGCAGCGCTGGGCTGGCGCGGGCAGTTGTTTGTTTATTTGCCGCCGCCCGCGCAAGCGGCTTGCTACCACTGCTTGTATCCGCAATCGGGCGCTGATGCGACGCAAACGCCCGATCAGCCCTGCGCCACCATGGGCGTGTTCACGCCTTTGGTGATGACTGTGGGCAGCTTGCAAGCGAGCGAGGCTTTGAAGTTGCTCGCTGGCCTGCCGTTAGACGCGGGCGTGCTCACTTTATTGGATTTGCAACACAGCCAGCAGCACAAGGTGCAGGTGCCGCGCGCGCCACATTGCAGCGTTTGTGGTGAAGGCAGCAAGGCTGGGCTTTAAGCCCAAACCACAGTCGCTTTTTTGCCGATGTCGCTCAGCACTTGTTGGTGCGCTTGCAGCTCGTCGGCGCTGGCAAACAAAATGGGCAAATCAAAGCCGCTGAGGTTTTGGCGGGCGCTGGTGCTGGTTTCTTCGCCGCTGCCACCTTCGCCTAACAAAGAGTTTTGCCCGCGCGTCATGCCAATATAAACATCGGCGAGCAAGCGCGCATCGAGCAAAGCGCCGTGCAAGCTGCGGTTGGAATTGTCGACATCCAAGCGGCGACACAGTGCGTCCAAATTGTTTTGCTGGCCGGGGTAGAGCGTTTTGGCCATGGCTAAAGTGTCGTGCACGCTGTTTAAATGCTGCGCCAGCGGCGGCAGCTTCAGGCGGGCGAGTTCGGCGTCCAAAAACCCCAAGTCAAAAGCAGCGTTGTGGATATAGACATCGGCCCCGGCTAAATAATCGAGCAATTGCGGCGCGATGCTGGCGAACGAGGGCTTGTCGGCCAAAAATTCGCTCGTCAAACCGTGGATGGCCAGCGCGTCAGGGTGGCTGTCGCGCTCGGGGTTTAAATAGACATGGAAGTTGCGCTCGGTGGGGCGCCGATCTTGCATCTCAACGCAGCCGATCTCAATCACGCGGTCGCCCTCGGCCGCCGACAAGCCCGTGGTTTCAGTATCGAGAAAAATCAAACGGCTCATAAATTGCGGCTTTAATGGGAGGCTTCTTTGGCGTGGTTGACCGAGTATTTGGGAATCTCGATCGTCAAATCGGTGTTGCTGATGATGGCTTGGCACGACAGGCGCGACTGCGCTTCTAGGCCCCAAGCGCGGTCGAGCAAATCTTCTTCGGTTTCGTCGGCCTCGTTCAAGCTGTCAAAGCCCTGGCGCACGACCACATGGCAGGTGGTGCAGGCGGCGCTCATGTCGCAAGCGTGTTCGATATTAACGCCGTTCTCGAGCAAGGCCTCGCAGACGCTAGCGCCGACGGGCACCTGGATTTCTTTGCCCTCGGGGCAATAGTCTTGGTGCGGCAGAATCTTGATAATAGGCATGGCAGGGCTAGGAGTAAAAGGCTTATTGTAGGTTTAGGCTGTGAGTAGCTAAGTGCTCGCGCAGTAGCGAGCACAAGGCAGACTGTCGCACAAGCGGCCGGCAGCGGCATGACCTTGGGCAAAAAGGCTTATGAAAGCATGGGCTTGGCGCTGCTTCGTCGGCCCCGCGCTGTTACAAACAGCGCTGAACACTGCATAATCAGAGCCTATTCTTCATTTAATGCCGTCAGCCGCCATGCCCAGCACCCTTCAACCGCGCACCCTGAGTGAGACTGAAAAGCTCGCTGCACAAATGCTGACCAAGCCGAATGCGGTAGCGACACTGACGCTGGCTGAGGCCATGGTCATCGTGGATATGATGCGCCCCAAACGCATACCAGCGGGCACGATTTTTATCACCGAGGGCGAAGACAAGCACAACGACTATATGATTTTGCTGCTGGAGGGCGACGCCGTCATAGAGAGCAAAGCGGCGCAGCAAAAAGAGGGCAATGTCATAGGCGCTTTGGGCCCTGGCTCGATTTTTGGCGAAATGTCGGTCTTAGACGGCTCGCCGCGCGCCACCACTTGCAAAGCCACCAGCGATATCTCGGCCGCCATACTCACGCGCGTGCGTTTGCAAGAGTTGCTGGCCTCGCACCCGCTGATCGCGGCCAAATTCATCATCATGCTTCATGGCTTGGCGTCTGAGCGTGTGCGCGATGGCATCAACAAAATGAAAGTATTCATGCAGATGAATGATGTGCTGCGCGAGCAGCTCAATGCCGTCATGAATTCGCGCACTCTGCCTTGATGTAGCCCTTAAAAAATTGATAACAAATTGGCCTGTAATGCTCTTTAAACCTGCCTGAGCAGCTATTTTAAATATAGTGCTTGGCACTATTTACCTGAGTCTATGCCATGAGTGCCCCGCGCTTTATCCTGATCGAAACCTCGCACGCGGGCAATGTCGGCGCGGCCGCGCGTGCGCTCAAGGTCATGGGCTTTGACGATTTGGTATTGGTCGCCCCGCGCTGGCCGAATGTGCTGCGGCGCGAAGAAACCATCCAGCGCGCCAGTGGCGCGAATGATGTGCTGGAGCAATGTCGCATCGTCGCTACGCTGGACGAGGCGCTGGATGGCATCACCCACCTGTGCGCCACGGCCATGACGCCGCGCGATTTTGGTCCGCCCACGCATGCGCCGCGCCCTTATTTAGAAAGCCTCGCGCGCAGTTTTCAAACCCAATCCCAAGCGCGCGTGGCCTTTTTGTTTGGCAGCGAACGCTTTGGCATGAAGAACGAAGATGTCTATCGCTGCCATGCTTGTTTGTCGATACCGACCAATCCGCGCTTTGGCTCTTTGAATATTTCGGCGGCGGTGCAATTGCTCGCCTACGAGTGGCGCTTGGCGTTGGGTGGGTTTGCAGCGGATGGGGTGAATGGGGCGCCAACGCCAAACGAAGAGCTACCCGCCCTAGCTGATGCCGCCAGCGTGCAAGGTGCGCTGGAACATTGGCAGCGCGCCTTGGTGGCGCTTGACTACCTCGACCCGCAAGCGCCGAAAAAACTCATGCCGCGTTTGCAGCAGCTTGTAAACCGCGCCCAGTTGCGTGAAGAAGAAATACACATCTTGCGCGGTATCGCCAAAAAAATATTGCAAAACCAAGGCTCTTGAGCTTCGCCTTGCGGCTCCAGTGGGCAAAAGCAAACGGTTAGACTAGCGCCCTATGTTTGATTACATCAACTCCGAAATCGACTGCATACTGGAACGCGACCCGGCGGCGCGCTCGCGCCTAGAGGTGCTCACCAGCTACCCGGGCTTACACGCGCTGGTCTTGCACCGCGTGGCGCATGCCTGCTGGAAGCATGAGATGCGCGGTTTGGGGCGTTTTATCTCGCACATCAGCCGCTGGCTCACGGGCATTGAAATTCATCCGGGCGCGACCTTTGGCAAGCGTGTCTTCATCGACCATGGCATGGGCGTGGTGATAGGCGAGATGGCCGAAGTCGGCGACGACTGCACCATTTACCAAGGCGTGACTTTGGGCGGCACTTCGCTGACCAAAGGTGCCAAACGCCACCCCACGCTCGAAGCGGGCGTGATCGTGGGCGCACACGCTTGCGTCTTGGGTGGCTTTACGGTGGGTGCGGGCGCGCGCATAGGTTCGGGCGCGGTCGTGACCAAGCCAGTACCGGCGGGTGCCACGGCGGTGGGCAATCCAGCGCGCATTATTTTGCCCAAGGCGGCCAGAAGCGAAGCGGGCGAGAGCGGCTTCTCAGCCTACGGCATTACCGACAGCGATGATCCGCTGACGCTGGCCTTGCGCGCCTTGGCTGAAACGGCTGAAAAGCAAGAGGCGCAAATTGCCGAGTTGCGATCAGCGCTGGCGCAATTGCAACAAGGGCGCGATTAAACGCTGCCCTTGTGCTTGTGGTTTTATTGCGCTGACCAAGTCACGAAAGTTTGCTCGGCCAAGCTAGCCTGCATCAGCTGCACCAAAGGCAGGGCGCGTGCGGCCCAAGGCACGCTTTCACGCGCTGGCTCTTGCTCTTCTACTTCTTCCGTTTCTTGCTCTTCGGGCGCAGCTTGCGCATCGAGTGCTTGCACATGGTTTTGCAAACTGGCTACAGCGGCGCTGAGTTCTGGCGCTGTGATCACGCCTTCGCGTGCGTCTGGCTCTTTGCCCATGGCCGCTAGCAGTGCTTGCGCGTGCTTGCCCAACATCAAGACGGGTGCGCCCGCTTTGGATTCAAAAGTATAGAGAATAATAGTTCCTTACTGCCTGTTAAGGCGTGTTTTGTCGCATGGCGCGGGCTTGTTGCAGAGCCTGTGCCAAATCTTCGTCTACATCGTCGGTGCAGTGCGTGTCTTGAAAAACGGTGGCCGCATGGTCTTGAGGCTGCCAGTTCTTGGGCGCGACATAAGCAGGTTTGTTGGTTTTAAACATCTGCGGATTGCTCGTGCGCTGGGCAATGGCATCAGACGTCCAAGCCACGCTGGGTGGCATTTGCTCGTAAGGGCAACCCGCGTCAGGGGCCACGCGCCAGAGCACGGCGCGCATCGAGCGGCTGACGGCGAGGTTTTGTTCGCGCACGCGGTTCATCACCGCGAGTTCAAATGCGTGGCTGTGCAGCAGCAAATACGCATCCCAGTGTTTGAGGGTGATTTGCAATTGAAAGTAGGCTTTGGCTTCGTCCGCCATGGTGAGCAATTCGAGCTTGAGCCAGTCTGCAGGAATGCCGTGCAATTTAATGGTTTGATTGGCGCATTGCATGATGAGCTGGCGCGCGTTGGGCACGCTGCTGCCCGGCACACTCAAGCCGACTGGGCCGTCGTCGCTGAGCGATGAGGAGAAATTTTCAGATGAGAGCGAATCTGCCCCGAGTGCATTTCGTTTGCCAAATATAGCGCTGAGCCAGCCCATAGAATTTCCTATGACGGATGATTGTTTTTACCTGCTGCGCGAGCGCATCTAACTGAAGTGATTTTAGTGCCATCTTTGCGGCGCTTGCGCGGGGGTTTTCCCGTGAGTTGTAAAAACCCCAAGCCTGCGTTTAATGCGGGGCGCAATGAAAACTGTCAGCCTGCGCCATGGGCCAATAACGCCCAAAAATGCCAGGCATGGTGCTCAAGTCCTCGTTTAGCAAGGCGCCCGATTGCACTTGCATCAGGGTGTTGGACAGCAGATGTATTTCTTGCTGATTCACACGCCGCACAATGTGCGCAGGGGTGACATCGTTCGGGTGTTGTAAACCGGCCGCCTGTATCAGTGCTTGCAGCGCTTTGAGCGTGTTCTCGTGGTATTGGTGCACGCGTTCGGCTTTGCTCATGGGGTCGAGTGCTTGCTGGCGGCTGGCGTCTTGGGTGGCTACGCCCGTGGGGCAGCGGTCGGTGTGGCAAGACAAAGACTGGATGCAGCCCAGCGCGAACATAAAGCCCCGCGCACTGTTGCACCAATCAGCACCCAGCGCCATCATGCGCACGATGTCAAAAGCGCTGATGACCTTGCCCGCCGCGCCCAGTTTGATTTGCCCGCGCAAGCCCGCGCCGACCAGGGTGTGATGTACCAATTGCAAACCCTCTTGCAGGGGCACACCCACATGGTCGGAGAATTCAGAGGATGCGGCGCCCGTGCCACCCTCTTTACCGTCAACGACGATAAAGTCAGGCACGATGCCAGTTTGGAGCATGGCTTTGACGATGGCAAACCACTCCCAAGGGTGACCCAAGCAAAACTTGAAGCCCACAGGCTTGCCGCCCGACAGCTGGCGCAATTGGGCGATAAATTGCAGCAGCTCGATCGGCGTGCTAAAAGCGCTGTGCGTAGCGGGCGAGATGCAATCGACGCCTTGGGGGATGCTGCGCGCGGCCGCGATCTCGGGCGATATTTTGGCGGCGGGCAAGACGCCGCCTTGGCCGGGCTTAGCGCCTTGGCTCAGCTTGATCTCTATCATCTTGACTTGTGGCAATTGCGCGCTGGCTTGAAAAGCCTCGGCATTAAAACTGCCATCGGCATTGCGGCAGCCAAAGTAGCCCGAGCCTATCTCCCAGATCAAATCGCCGCCATGCTCGCGGTGGTATTGGCTGATCGAGCCTTCGCCGGTGTCGTGCGCAAAGCCGCCCGCGCGCGCACCCGCGTTGAGTGCCAAGATGGCATTCGCGCTGAGTGCGCCAAAACTCATGGCCGAGATATTGAACACACTGGCTGAATAGGGCTGCGTACAAGCGCTACTGCCGATGGTGACGCGAAAGTCGTGCGAGGCGATCTGGCACGGCTGCATGGAATGATTCATCCACTCATAGCCCGTGACGCTGACATCGAGCTGCGTGCCAAAGGGTTGCTTGTCGGTTTCATTCTTGGCGCGCTGATAGACCAGCGAGCGCTGCGCCCGCGAGAAGGGCGTGCGCTCGTTCTCGTCTTCTAAAAAATATTGGCGAATCTCGGGCCGTATGCTCTCTAACAAATAACGCACATGGCCTATGACGGGGTAGTTGCGCAGTACCGCGTGCTTTTTTTGCAGCAAATCATAAATACCCAGAACGACCAAAGCGGCACTCAGAAGAAGTACGAACAAGCCCGCATGAAATGCCACCCAAGCAAACAGCGCCAATAAGAAAATCACCACGCATAAAAAGAAGGGCGCGTAGCGCAGCGGCAAATCGCGCGCGGGAGTGGGTGGCTGAGAAACAGAAGTGGTCATAGCGGCAGAGGGGTAAAAATGGTGCGTGAGCGCATGGGTGTTGGCGGCTATTGTGCCAGCCGCACCTGGTTCTGCCCAATAGGGCAAAAGAAGAGCCAGCCTCTTATTTTTAGGGGGCAAATTGGTGTTTTGAGCCGTCAAACCTGCCTGAGAAGCTATTGTTTTTAGTGTTGCTGTCTCTGTTGCATAGATGTAGGAAAAGACCGAAACCCGCGCACCAGTGGAGAGTACCCATAGCTTGAAAAAACAAAAATCGCTACACTGCAAAGCGCCTGCTGGGCATCGTGCGCGGTGGGTTATCTTTTACTTTCTAAGGGAACTCTTATGCTTTCTATCAAACGCGTTTTGCTGGCATTAGGCGCATTCAGCCTGAGCCTTTGCGCCTCATTGGCGATGGCACTGACAACGGTAGATGTGAACAAAGCGAGTGCGGCCGAATTAGACGCCGTTCATGGCATCGGTCCCGGCACTTCGGCGAAGATTTTGGCCGAGCGCAAAAAAGGCGACTTCAAGGATTGGAATGACCTGATCACGCGCGTGAAAGGCGTGGGCGATAACAATTCACAAAAATTTGCTGCTGGCGGTTTGACCGTCAATGGTGTGGGCATGGCGGGCGTTGCGGTTAAACCCATGAGCACTAAGGAAGAAAAAGCCAAAGCAAAAGCAGAGGCCAAAGCCGACAAGGCCGAGGCCCAAGCGAATAAAGCTGAGATGAAGTCGGACAAAGCAGCTGCCAAAGCTGAAATGGCCAAGGACAAAGCCGACATGGCCGATGCCCATGCTGACAAAGTGAAAGCCGAAGTCAAAGTCGATGCAAAAGCCGATAAAGCGGCGCAAAAACAAGCCAAAGACGAAGCCAAAGCCAAAGCTAAAGCCGAAAAAGAGGCAGCTAAACAAGCCGAAAAAGAAGCCAAAGCGGCTGAAAAAGAAGCCAAGAAAAAAGAGAAAGA
>CAZUUN010000059.1:0-9445 GCA_964622735.1 uncultured Burkholderiaceae bacterium
GCATTTGGGCTGGTTTGGGTTTGTTGCCCAGCAATGGCTCAGGCGCGCAGCGCAATGATGTGAACTATTTGGGCAGCAGTCTAGGCGCAATGGCGACTACGCCATCAGATGCCAGTGCGGCGCAAATGCTCGCTGGTGATTTGGAAAGCGCGCGCCTATTCGGCACGCGTGTGGCACAAGTGGCGCAGCGCTGGTCGCGTTAAACCACTCTTATTTCCATAGCTGCTCGGGCAGGTTTTACGGCCTAAAACGCCAAAAACACATAAAAAACGGCCTGTGAAGGCCGTTTTGAGTGAGTGGAGCAAAAAAGGCTTTGCCGCAGCCGCAAGCGCTACCTCTATTGCAAACCCAGCAGCAGTTTAATGGGCGTGAGCAACAGGTCTATCAAGCGCATGGTTAAGCCACCAATAGGCAGCAGCCAGAAGTTTTCTAAGACTTTGGTGAGCAATAAAAACACCACGATGAAGAAGCCATAAGGCTCGATACGGCCCAGCATGCTGGCGTATTGGTAGGGCAGCAGGCCGCTCAAAATGCGCCCGCCATCTAAGGGCGGCAGCGGCAGCAGGTTAAAGACGAACAGAATCACATTAAGCCAAACGCCGGCTTTGCACATGGCGGTGAAGAACTCGCCCATGGCACCGCCTAGGCCCAGCTTGATCAAGAGCAAGAAGGCGACGCCCCAGAGCAGCGCTTGCACCAAGTTGCTGGCAGGGCCAGCGCCGGCCACCCAGATCATGTCGCGTTTGGGGTTGCGCAAATTGCCAAAATTAACGGGTACCGGTTTGGCATAACCAAAAGCAAAAGCCCCGCCTGAGAGTGCG
The DNA here is from genome assembly GCA_964622735.1 of uncultured Burkholderiaceae bacterium. GTDB lineage: Bacteria > Pseudomonadota > Gammaproteobacteria > Burkholderiales > Burkholderiaceae_C > JAMIFN01. The sequence goes on from CAZUUN010000059.1 coordinate 822, forward strand.
AGCAAAGCCAGCGGCATCAGCACCGTACCGATAGGGTCGATGTGTTTGAGCGGGTTGAGCGTGACGCGGCCCATCATCCACGCGGTTTTGTCGCCAAAGTGTTTGGCCACATAGCCGTGGGCCGCTTCGTGCAAAGTGATGGCCAGCAGCAGCGGAATGATGCCTATGCTTAAAGCGCGAATGATGTCGTTCATACGGTTACTTTCTCAAATACGGCCATGCTTTCCACATGCGCCGTGTGCGGGAACATATTCACCACGCCCGCTTGGCTGCAACGGTAGCCCGCAAGGTGTACCAAAACATCGGCATCGCGTGCCAGCGTGGCGGGGTTGCAGCTGACATAAACAATGCGCGTGGGCGCTTGCCAGCCTGTGCTGGCCAGCAGCGCGCGCACTTGCTCGGCTTGCGCCAGTTCTTTGGCTTTAGCCTCTTCGTCGCTAGCCTCTTCGCTCACCGTGCCAAGCTGGGCTTGGTGAATGCTGGCTAAGGCTTTGACCAAAGCAAAAGCGCCCTCGCGTGGTGGGTCTACCAGCCATTTTTGGGCAGCGCCATCGGCGATCAGCATAGCGGCAGTCATCTCAAACAGATTGCGCGCGACAAAGCTGATGTCAGCTACCGCAGCGTTGTCGCTGCCTGCTGCGCGTTCCGTCTTAAAGTTCTCGGCGGCATTGGCCTCGGCGCGCGCGACCAAAGTCTCGCTGCCTTCTATGCCCAGCACTTCGCGTGCTTGGCGCGCCAGCGGCAGGCTGAAGTTGCCTAAGCCGCAGAACCAGTCGATCACGCGTTCGTGTTTTTGCACATCCAGCAAACGCAGCGCGCGGCTGACCAAGACGCGGTTGATGTGCGGGTTGACTTGGGTAAAGTCAGTCGGCTTGAAGGGCATGGTGATACCAAACTCTTCCAGCGCGTAACTGAGTTGCAGCGCGGGCGACGCATCTGTAGCCTCATCCAATAAACAAACCGTGTCCGGCCCTTTGGCTTGCAGCCACCATTGAATGTTGGCGCTGGCGTGTTCGCTAGCAAAGTCACGCAGTTTTTGTTTGTCAGCGTCGCACAGCGGCTCTAGGTGGCGCAGCACCAGCGCCGTCACGCTGTCGCCACAGGCGAGTTCAATTTGCGCAATGCTCTCGCGTGCCGCCATGTCGCCGATCAAGGCGCGCATGGGCAGCAGCAAATCGCTCACATGTTGCGGCAGCACGGCGCAAGTGCGCATGTCGGCGATGTAGCGGCTTTTGCGCTCGTGAAAGCCGATCAGCACTTCTTCTTTTTTGCGCACATACCGCACCGACAAACGCGCCCGATAGCGGTAAGCCCAGCTCGGACCCTGAATGGGGCGCAGCAGCATGTCGGTTTTGACTTTGCCCAAGTGCCACAAATTGTCTTCCAGCACGCGCTGTTTGACGGCGACTTGCGCTGCGGGTTCCAGGTGCTGCATTTTGCAGCCACCGCAAGCGCCCGTGTGCAAGCCAAAGTGGGGGCAGGCAGGGCGCACGCGCTGGTTGGATTCTTGCAAAATCTCTACCAAGCTGGCGCTCTCCCAGCTGTCTTTTTTGCGGTGCACTTGCGCGCGCACGACTTCAAAGGGCAACGCGCCTTCCACAAAAACGACCTTGCCGTCAGCGCGCCGCGCGATGCCGCGAGCATCTAAATCCATGGAATGGATGTGCAGCGCGTCTGCGGGAAAGCTGCTGGCAGCCGGTAGGGGGGTATTTTCTGTACTCATAAGCCCGCCATTGTCGCAGCTAAAACAGGCCGTGCAGACGGGGTGTGCGTGTCACTTTGAGGGTGGCGACTGCCCCTGCGGGCGTGGCGAAAGTGCGTCATAGCGGTAACACTTGGACTTATTCGTGGTTTTTTCAGAGGGGAAGACGATATTTTTTTGATTTTTTATTGGGCAAATACATGCTTTTCCAGTAGTATCCGCTCTCAGCGAAAGCTGAAATCATGTAAGGACGGAAGTTGCTCGCTAGTCAGTGCACTCAACTTTATACAAAGGAAAAATTCATCATGGCAACTGCAAAGAAAGCTCCAGCGAAGAAAGCTGCTCCAGCGAAAAAAGTAGTAGCGAAGAAAGCTGCTCCAGCGAAAAAAGTGGTAGCCAAAAAAGCGGCTCCAGCGAAAAAAGTAGCGGCTAAAAAAGCGGCTCCAGCGAAAAAAGTAGTTGCCAAAAAAGCACCTGCCAAAAAAGTAGTTGCCAAGAAAGTGGTCGCTAAAAAAGCAGTTGCCAAAAAAGCACCTGCGAAAAAACGCGCACCGAATCCAGCCTTCATGAAGCCGCTGAAACCGAGCGCTGCTCTGGCCGCCGTCGTCGGTAGCAACCCATTGCCACGCACGGAAGTCGTGAGCAAAATCTGGGTCTACATCAAAAAGAACGGCCTGCAAGACCAGAAGAACAAACGCATGATCAATGCCGATGCCAAACTCAAAGAAATCTTTTCTGGCAAAGCCCAAGTGTCTATGTTTGAGATGGCTGGTTTGCTCGGCAAACACCTGTCGTCATAAGCAGCACAAACAGCGTTCATTCGCCAACAAAAAAACCGCTGCTTGCAGCGGTTTTTTTATGCCGAAAAAGCAGAGCTTGGCGCGGGTGAACCTAAGGCGCGACCAGAATGGCGACCAAAGCATCTTCAAGCGCGCGCAGCATGAATTTCGATTCGGCATTGGTTTTGTTGCGCCCCTCTTGCTGCATCAAACGCGAGTGGTCAGCCAGCGCATTGACGAGTAAGACGGCGGCTAGCGTGCCACGCTGGCGCGCTAGGCGCAGCGGCAAGTCGTGCATGACTTTGCGCAGCGCCTCGGTCAGCGCGTCGTTGTTGCCGATGGCAAAGGCGGGTGCGCGGTCTTTGCGAAAGGCATCGCGTGTGTGCGCCACCATCAGTTGGGCGTTGATGCATAAAAATTCGCGCCCGCCATTGGCATCAAACATTTTGTCGACTAAGGGTTGCATCAGCGCTTGCACCACGGCGCGTGCGGGCAGGGTGGGGCTGTCTTGCAGGGGCAGTAGCATTTGCTCGCGCTGGGCCAAAATGCTAGGGTTGTGTTTGTCCAAGATGGCCTGTATCAGCCCCTCTTTACTGCCAAAGTGGTAGTGCGTGGCATTGCGATTGCGCTGCCCTGCGTGGCGGTTGATATCGGCCAAAGACACGCTCACGACCCCGCGCTCGGCAAAGAGCTGCTCGGCGGCGCTGATGATTTTTTCTCGCGTGGCGGCGCTTTTATTCGAGGGGGGAGTTTTGAGCGACATGCGAACAGGCCAAGAGCCAAGGTGAAAGTGCGGCCTCATTATGCCGCAGCAGCTTGGGGCGCCAAGCGATTACAATGCAGCACTTCCCAGCACAATCACGCTGCCGGAATATTTGACATAAAACTAGGCTTATTGCCTCATAAAACCTGCCTGAGCAGCTATTCAATACATAGCAAACTGGCGCCGCCATGAAACCCGTAATCGCTTTAATCGGTCGACCTAACGTCGGCAAATCCACTTTATTCAATCGCCTCACGAAATCGCGTGATGCGATCGTGGCTGACTTTGCGGGCCTCACACGCGACCGCCACTACGGCATGGGGCGGCAAGGCCGCTACGAATACATCGTCATCGACACCGGCGGCTTTGAGCCCACGGCCGAGAGCGGTATCTACAAAGAGATGGCGAAACAGACGCGGCAAGCCGTGGCTGAGGCCGATGTGGTGGTCTTTGTCGTGGATGCCCGCGAGGGTTTGTCGGCCCAAGACCACGACATTGCCAACTATTTGCGCAAGCTGGGTAAATCCACGCTGCTGGTGGCGAATAAAGCCGAGGGCATGCAAGAGGGCCACAAGCTGGGCGAGTTTTACGAGCTGGGCTTGGGGGGCGAGGTCTTGGCGATCTCAGCCGCGCACGGCCAAGGCATACGCGGCTTGGTCGAGCTGGCGCTCGATCCGCTCAACTTGCCCGAAGAAGACGACGCCGACAAAGAAAAAGACGACACCATCCGCTTGGCGGTTGCGGGTCGTCCGAATGTGGGCAAATCGACGCTGATCAACACCTGGCTGGGTGAGGAGCGCCTGATCGCTTTTGACATGCCTGGCACCACGCGCGATGCCATCAGCGTTCCGTTTGAGCGCGACGGACAAAAATTTGAACTGATCGACACAGCCGGTATCCGCCGCAAGGGCAAGGTGTTTGAGGCGATCGAGAAATTCTCAGTCGTCAAAACCCTGCAAGCGATTGAAAACGCGAATGTGGTCTTGTTGCTGCTCGATGCCAGCCAAGACATCAGTGAGCAAGACGCGCACATCGCGGGCTACATCGTTGAGTCGGGCCGCGCTTTGGTGGTCGCCATCAATAAATGGGATTCGGTCGATAGCTACCAGCGCGAGCAATTGCAGCGCCAAGTGGAAATGCGTTTGGGTTTTCTCAAATTCGCTAACTTCCACATGATCTCAGCGAAAAAGCGCCAGGGCTTGGCACCCGTGTGGAAGTCCATCACCGGCGCCTATGCCGCAGCCAACCGCAAAATGCCAACGCCGCAATTGACCAAATTGCTGGCTGAGGCGGTGCAGTTCCAATCTCCCAAACGCGCGGGCATGTTCCGCCCGAAACCGCGTTATGCCCACCAAGGCGGCATGAATCCGCCGATTATTGTCATCCACGGCAATTCGGTCGAGCATTTGACGGACGCTTACAAGCGCTACCTTGAGGGGCGCTTCCGCAAAGCTTTTGACTTGATGGGCACGCCGATGCGCGTCGAAGTCAAGACCACGGCCAACCCCTACGCTGACAAAGCCTAAAGGGGCGCCGCATCGGTGCTGCTTTCTGACGCCTTTCCCCGTCTGAAAAAATGGCTTTTGGCCCTCATTTCAAGCGCCTGCTTGAAAAGCTTAAAATGCACTACATATAGGCCTTAGAGCGCCTCGCGCCTTTGCAGCCCTCTTGGGTATTTGGAGAATTCACTTGAATAAAAATGCGTGGTATGTCAAAGCGGCAGTTTGGATCCTCGGTCTGATGCTGATGTTCAGCCTGTTCAAACAGTTTGCACCCAATGCTGGCGGCCACGAGCAGGTCAGCTATTCGCAGTTCCTGCAACAAGTGCATGACAAGCAAATCAAGAGCGCCACGATTCCTGATGGCTCAACTGGCGGCGATATCTTGGCCGAGCGCGTGGATGGCCGCAAGATCAAAACCACTTCGACCTATCTGGATCGTGGCTTGGTTGGTGACCTGATCGACAATGGCGTAGCCTTTGATGTGAAAGAGCGCGCCGAGCCTTCGCTTTTGATGAGCTTGCTCATCAATTGGGGCCCCATGCTGCTGTTAGTAGCCGTGTGGATTTACTTTATGCGCCAAATGCAAGGGGGCGGTAAAGGCGGCCCTTTCAGTTTTGGCAAAAGCAAAGCGCGCATGTTGGATGAGAGTACCAACCCGGTGACTTTCGCCGATGTGGCTGGTTGCGATGAGGCCAAAGAAGAAGTCAAAGAAGTCGTCGACTTCTTGAAAGATCCGACGAAATTTCAAAAACTGGGTGGCCGCATTCCGCGTGGTTTGCTCTTGGTGGGCCCTCCGGGAACAGGTAAAACTTTGCTGGCTAAGTCCATTGCGGGCGAGGCGAAAGTACCTTTTTTCAGCATCTCAGGCTCAGACTTTGTGGAGATGTTTGTCGGTGTGGGCGCCTCGCGCGTACGCGACATGTTTGAGAACGCCAAAAAGAACGCGCCTTGCATTATTTTTATCGATGAGATCGACGCTGTCGGTCGCCAACGCGGCGCGGGCGTGGGTGGTGGCAACGATGAGCGCGAGCAAACGCTGAACCAAATGTTGGTCGAGATGGATGGCTTTGAAACCAACCTGGGCGTCATCGTGGTCGCAGCAACCAATCGCCCTGATATTTTGGACGCGGCGCTGCTGCGCCCTGGTCGCTTTGACCGCCAAGTTTATGTGACGCTGCCCGATATCCGTGGGCGCGAACAAATCTTGAATGTGCATTTGCGCAAACTGCCTTTGGGCAGCGATGTGAACCCCAATATCATTGCCCGTGGCACGCCTGGCATGAGTGGTGCTGACTTGGCGAATTTATGCAACGAAGCCGCCTTGATGGCTGCGCGGCGCAATGCCCGTGTGGTTGAAATGCAAGATTTCGAACGCGCCAAAGACAAAATCTATATGGGTCCTGAGCGCAAGAGCATGGTCATGACGGATGAGGAGAAGCAGGCAACTGCTTATCACGAGTCTGGCCACGCCGTGGTGGCGGAAATTTTGCCTGGCACTGACCCCGTGCACAAAGTCACCATCATGCCGCGTGGTCGTGCGCTGGGTTTGACTTGGCAGTTGCCGGAGCGCGATCGCCTCAGCATGTACTTTGACCAAATGTTGAACGAGATCAGTATTTTGTTCGGCGGCCGTGTGGCGGAAGATTTGTTCGTCAAGAAAATCTCCACCGGTGCCTCGAACGACTATGAGCGCGCGACCAAAATTGCCCGCGACATGGTGACGCGCTATGGCATGAGCCCTTTGCTCGGCCCTATGGTTTACGCTGAAAATGAAGGCGAAGTCTTTTTGGGTCGCAGCATGAGCAAAACGACCGCCATCAGCGAAGAAACCATGCAAAAGGTGGATGCTGAAATGCGCCGCATTTTGGATGAGCAATACGCCATCACGCAGAAAATCTTGGAAGACAACCGCGACAAAGTCGAGGCCATGACCAGCGCGCTGATGAAATGGGAAACCATAGGCCGCGAGCAAATCGAAGACATCATGGCTGGGCGCGAACCCAAAGAGCCGCATGATTTTGTGCCGCGCGCACCGACGAGCCAGTCCGACAGCACGCCGCCTAGCGGCAGCGCACCAGCGGCGGCGCCAATAACGGCTGCGCCGGCTTCAGCACCCGCTGCTGGTGTTGCCAAGCTGGATGTGAGTGAAGCCAGCGAGTAAAGGCGCGGCATTTGCAAGCCACAAAAAAGCAGGCTCTAGGCCTGCTTTTTTTAGGCATCTGGCTCCATCCATGAGCCTTAGCTTTTTTGCGCGTAGGCCTCGGGGTCTAAGCGGTGCATTTCGCCTTCTATCCAGGCTTCTACTTGCGCCATCAGCTCGTCTGCGGCGCGGCCTTGGCTCTCAATGGCGGGACCGATAGACACTTCAACCAAGCCGGGGTATTTGATAAAGCCTTTGCGCGGCCAGCATTTGGCCGAAGTCACCGCGATCGGAATGATTTGCTACCGGCGCTTGCGGCTAGGCGCGTGCCGCCCGTTTTGTAGCTACCTGCTTGGCCGCGCGGTATGCGCGTGCCCTCAGGGAACATGATGACGGAGACGCCGCTGTGCATGATGCGCGTGCCTTCTTGCACCACTTTTTGAAAAGCCCGGCTGCGCAAGCGGCGGTCAATGTGCACCATGTCGAGTTGCGCAATCGCCCAGCCGAAAAAGGGCACATAGTTCAACTCTTTTTTGTAAACATAAGCCAGCTGGCGCGGCAGGATCGCGGGCATTAAAAAAGTCTCGAGCGTGGACTGGTGCTTGACCAAAATCACGGGTGCTTCGTGCTCTTGTGGCATGTTCTCCATACCCGAAATATGCCAGCGCACGCCGCACAAAAATCGCAGGCTATGGACGACAAGGCTTAACCAAGCCGCGGCTATGGTGTAGAGCGTTTTTTTGCTGGCAAAGGGCGCCGCCAACAAAATAGCCAAGGCATAAGGCACGACGGTGATCAGCATCCACAGCATGTGTATGGCAGAACGGATGGCACAAGAGATTTGGTAAAACATGGCGAGATGCGGTGAGGTGGGCGCAAGCGGTTTGCGCAAAGGCGGCTGGGCCGATGGAGGGCTGATTTTAAGCTGGGCTGTGTGGCACTCAAACCTCCAAGCGATGCAGAGCGAGCTGGCTTGGTTCACTGCCCGTGTGCCTGGCTGTTGCTGCGCTGTTGGATGCGTGAAAGAGCAGGTCTTTGCTTGCTATGCTAAAAGTAGCTGCTCAGGCAGATTTGACGGCTTAAATTGTCAATTTTGTTCTAAAAAATGCCCATTCGGGCGGCTTGAAGCTTTATTTTTTGAGTGCAAAGGCTTTGAGCATTTGCTCTTGCATTTGCGCATAGACGCTGCGCGATTGTTCGGCGTAGCCGCCGATCCAGTTTTGCATCAAGCCCGATTGCGGGTTCATCATTTGCGCCCAAGCTTCGGGGCTGAGGGTTTGGCGCTGTTCGTTAAAACGCGCCTGCATTTCCATCATGGTTTGGAAGTTTTTCTCTAAGGCGCGGCCCATCGCACTTTGCATAGTGTGGCCGTAAAAGCGAATGATGTTGGCCAAGCTTTCGGCGCTGAACATGGGCACACCGCCAGACTCTTCTTCTAAAATAATTTGCAGCAAAATGCTGCGTGTCAAATCTTCGCTGGTTTTGGCGTCCAGCACAATAAAGGGCTTGAAGCCCACCACCATTTTTTTGATGTCAGCCAGCGTGATATAGGCAGAGGTGCTGGTGTCGTACAGGCGGCGATTGGGGTATTTCTTGATGATGGCGCCCGCGACGCTGGCCTCATCTTCGGGCGCGGCTGCGCTGTCTGCTGTTGCTTTGCTTTTTTTGCGGGCGGTGGTGGTTTTTGTGGGCGGCTTGGTCGTCATAAGAGGGGGTGCGGTGAACTTCAGGGCGCGAG
>CAZUUN010000060.1:0-7529 GCA_964622735.1 uncultured Burkholderiaceae bacterium
GATGGCGGGGCTGGTGGCGGTTTTGTCGGTCTGATCTGGCATGGTGGCTGTAGCGAGGAGTAATACGAGTCAAAAAACACAAAAATACAAGCAAAATTGGCAGTTTAGGCCGTCAAACCTGTCTGAGCAGCTATTGATTTAATAAAGAAAATCGTTTAATTCTGTGCAAAGTAAGCTGCGCCACGCGCAGTGAACAAGCGCAGGCGCACATCAGGGCCTATTTTTTCCATATCGTGCAGAGTCAGCGTGGGCACGGTATCGAGGTTTTCCAGCAGCGGCAACTGCGCGGCTGGCAAGCCCTGACCCAAGAGCTTGGGCGCTTGGTAGTGCAGCACTTCATCCACCAAATTCGCTTGCAAAAAAGCGCCGTTGATGTGCGCGCCCGCCTCGATATGCAGCTCATTACAAGGCAGCTCGCTGGCTAAGAAGGCCATGACCGCCGCGAGCTCCACCCTGCCCTGCGGCGTTGCCGGCATGGGGTGAATGTGCGCACCACGCGCTTGCAAAGCCGTGGCAGCCGCCGCCTGCGGCTGGCAAGTGAAGATGTGAATCTGGCGCGTATCGGCCGCATCCAATAAACGCGCCGTGGGCGGCGTGCGCAATTGGCTGTCGAGCAGCAACAAATGCGGTTGCCGTGCTGGCTCGCCCACGCGCACATTGAGCAGCGGATCGTCGGCCACAACCGTGCCCACACCCGTGAGCACCGCACAAGCGCGCGCGCGCCAAGCTTGGCCATCGGCACGGGCAGCGTCACTCGTGATCCATTGGCTGGTGCCATTAGGCAGCGCGATAAAGCCATCAAGCGAGGTCGCCATTTTCAAACGCAACCAAGGCTGGCGGCGCTGCATGCGGCTGAAAAAACCGATGTTCAAAGCCCGCGCCTCTGCCGCTAGCACGCCCTGCGTCAGGGCAATACCGGCCGCACGCAAACGCGCATAGCCTTGGCCTGCCACTTGGGGGTTGGGGTCTTCGACCGCGGCAATCACGCGCCCTATGCCCGCTTGCACGATCGCGTCGACACAGGGCGGTGTGCGGCCAAAGTGGCTGCAAGGCTCGAGCGTGACATACAGGCTGGCGCCACGCACATCGATGTTCTGCGCTGCCGCCTGCGCCAAGGCTTGCGCTTCGGCATGCAAACCACCCGCAGCTTGCGTATAACCTTGGGCCAACAGCTGCCCCGCAGCGCCCACAATCACGCAACCGACACGCGGGTTCGGGTTGCTCAGCGTTAAAGACTGCTGCGCCAAGACCAAGGCGCGGCGCATCCAATACTCATCGGCAGTGGCTGCGCCGCCGCAAGCGGCTTGGGTGCTATCAGCCACGGCGTAAGCTTGAGGAAAAAAACAAAGACGACATAGCGCTTAGCAATCGCTTAAAACTGGGTTTAGCTTTCACTCGCCGCAACGGGCGTTAGCGTTGGGTGCATTTGCCCTGAGATCGTCGCGCCGGGGTGCATTTCGAGTGCTTTGTAATAAACATCGCCCTCGATGCGCGCGCGCGGACGCAGCTCGAGCATGTCACGCGCCCGCACCGGCCCTTTGACATAGCCGTTGATGATGACTTTATCGGCCTGCAACTGACCCGTGACATGGCCGCTTTCGCTGATCACCAAAATACTGGGGCTGTCCTCATTCGCGGTCAAATCGCCCCGCACCGTGCCATCGATTTGCATGCCATCGGCAAATTGGGTATTGCCCTCCACCGCTGTGCCCTCAGCAATCAAGCTGCGAATCGCGGGGTTCTTCTTTTTACCAAACATAGTGTCTTTCTTTGCCGCCCTGGGCGGTGAATTCATCTGTACGAGCGATTGATCTTTGTGGCGCCCAGCCTCACTCAGGGCGAGACTTTGGCGCTTTGCGTCGCGCGCAGCACGCCTTGTTCGGTCAGCTTGACGGTCAAAGTCTGCGCCTTCACATCTGCTGGCAGCAGCAAATGACCGCTCACTCGTTGGGACTGGTTAAGTTTAACCACCTGCGCTGGGAAATTTTGCGTCCACGCACGCCCTGCTTGCAAGCCGCTCACCGAAAACTCCAGCTTGCCTTGAAAATGAGGCGGGTTTTTCATCGACTGCACCAGCAGCACTTGCCAAGTCAAGGCTTGCTCGTTTTGCTGCGCTTGCACGCTGCGAATGGCAATTTGCGCGCCGCTCGCAGCTGGAATCAGGTTTTTGAAAAAACCCAAATCATCGTGCAAGCGCTCGTTTTCAGCCTCGAGTTCACGCACGCGCTCCAGCAGCTTGCCTTGTGCGCCTTTTTCAGCGGTGAGCAAACTGTCAGCGGTATTGATTTTGGTTTGGTCACTGTCGACTTGTGCGCGCAGCAACTCGACCTCGTTTTGCAAGTCTTGCACCACTTGGCGCGAATGGGCGTCTAGGCCCGCCAAGCTCTTGCCCTGCTCAAAGGCCCAGAGCGCCAGCGCCGCAGCAAAGCCCAGCACGACGGCAGCAAACAAGGTGCGCACAAACCACGGGGTGTGGCGCCGCACGGCGAGACGGGGGGCATTGCGGCTGAGGCGCCGGCGTAAGGGTCGTAAACGCATAAGAGTGCAAGTGTAAAGGCATCGATTGCGCCGCCGCTCCGTTTTGCTCGGCTAAAGGCCGCTTTGCGGCTAGATTTACCCTTCATTACAAAATGGTGGGCGAAAAAAAACCGCATGTAGAACATGCGGTTTGCGAACAGTGGTAAATGAATTAACGCTTGCTGAACTGTTTGCGACGGCGTGCAGAACGCAGACCGACTTTTTTACGCTCGACTTCACGGGCATCGCGCGTCACGAAGCCTGCTTGACGCAATGCTGGTTTCAGCGCTGCATCCCAGTCAATCAAAGCACGCGTGATACCGTGACGAGCCGCGCCAGCTTGGCCCGACTCACCACCACCGCTAACATTGATTTGAATGTCGAATGTTTCAGCATGATTCGTCAACAACAAAGGTTGTTTGGCAATCATGATAGAGGTTTGACGACCAAAGTATTCAGAAATTTCTTTTCCGTTTACGGTAATCTTGCCTGAGCCCTTTTTGAGGAAAACACGTGCAACGCTGCTTTTGCGGCGGCCCGTGCCATTGTTCCAATCACCAATCATTGTGTGGCTCCTCAAATCTCAAGAACTTTAGGCTGTTGTGCCGTATGCGGATGCTCAGCACCGCCGTACACTTTCAGCTTTTTAATCATGGCGTAACCCAAAGGACCTTTAGGGAGCATGCCTTTAACGGCTTTCTCTAAAGCGCGGCCTGGGTGTTTGGCCTGCATATCGCGGAAGTTGATCTGGCGGATGCCGCCTGGATAACCGGTATGGCGATAGTAGATTTTGTCGAGGTTTTTATTGCCTGTAACACGCAGTTTGCCTGCATTAATCACAACAATATAGTCACCTGTATCAACGTGAGGCGTATAAATGGCTTTGTGCTTGCCACGCAAACGGGCTGCTGCTTCGCTGGCAACACGACCCAATACCTTATCGGTAGCGTCAATCACAAACCACTCATGGACGACCTCAGCGGGTTTAGCGCTGACAGTAGTACTCATGGGAGTTTCTTTCAAAGTTTAAATACCGCTCTTTTCCACGGTCGGCGTCTCTCTGATGGAGACCTCTTAGGTGGGTTTAGGCGCCAAGGCACCCCTTCGTCGCGGAGCTTGCAAACGCTACGAAGCCCGCTATTATAAGCGATTTTTAGGCACTTGCGATCAAACGCCTAGGCCGGCTGGCGCGGGCGGGGTGCCTGCCGATTGCGTCAAGATTTCATAGCCAGTTTCAGTCACCAGCACGGTGTGCTCCCACTGCGCGGACAAGCTGCGGTCTTTGGTCACGATAGTCCAGCCGTCGCCCATTTCTTTGATGTCGCGCTTGCCTTGGTTGATCATGGGCTCGATGGTGAAGATCATGCCCGCCTGCAGCAGCTCGCCAGTGTTGGGCTGGCCGTAGTGCAGCACTTGCGGCTCTTCATGAAAGACGCTGCCGATGCCGTGGCCGCAAAACTCGCGCACGATGGACAGGCCCTGCCCTTCACCAAAGCGCTGAATGGCGTGGCCGATGTCGCCCAAGCGTGCGCCAGGTTTGACTTTCTCTATGCCCTTCCACATCGCCACATAGGTCAACTCGCACAAGCGCTTGGCGTAGGGCGTGACCTCGCCTATCAAAAACATGCGGCTGGTGTCGCCGTGCCAACCGTCTTTGATCACAGTGACATCGATGTTGATGATGTCACCTTTTTTCAGCGCCTTGTCATTCGGTATGCCATGACAAACCACCTGATTGACCGAGGTGCAGATGGATTTAGGGTAAGGCGTCAGACCAGGTGGACAGTAATTCAGCGGCGCGGGAATGGCGCCCTGCACTTGGGTGATGTAGTCGTGCGCCAGTTTGTCGATTTGGTTGGTCGTCACGCCCACTTGGATGTGGGGCGTGAGGTAGTCCAACACTTCGGCAGCCAAACGGCCAGCAATGCGCATGCCAGCAATGGCGGCTTGATCTTTGATGGTGATAGTCATGGGATGATTATAAAGACGCGGCAAGATGAGAAAATAGCAAGGAAATCCTCATTTTTCAGCGTCAGGGCTGCCTGAGCAGCTCATTTTTAAAGAGCAAAAAGCCCACCGAAGTGGGCTTTTTTATCTTAAACCTCGGGGTAAGCCAAGACTTAAGCAGTTTCGCCGTAGATGGCAACAGTCACTTCAACCGCAACATCCGTGTGCAAAGAAATCGTCACTTGGCTGTCACCGACAGTTTTCAAGTGGCCATTAGGCATGCGGATTTGCGATTTATGGATTTTGAAGCCTTGTTTGTTCAACTCGTCAGCGATGTCGTGGTTGGTCACAGAACCAAACAAGCGGCCATCTACACCGGCTTTTTGCGTCAACTTGACGGTCAAACCGCCGAGTTTTTCGCCTGTAGCTTCTGCTTCAGCGTGTTTTTCAGCTGCTGCTTTTTCGAGTTCGGCGCGACGCGCTTCGAATTCGGCTTTAGCTTGCTCAGTGGCGCGACGGGCGCGGCCACTTGGAATCAAGAAGTTACGCGCGTAACCGTCTTTGACTTTAACGATGTCGCCCAGGTTGCCCAGATTGACAACTTTATCAAGAAGAATAATTTGCATGATGAATAGACTCCTGGCGCTTAGATGTTGTGCTGGTCGCTGTAAGGCAACAAAGCCAAAAAGCGTGCGCGTTTGATCGCCGTGTTGAGTTGGCGTTGGAAAATCGCGCGTGTACCGGTCAAGCGCGCTGGAATGATTTTGCCGTTTTCAGCGATGAAGTCGCGCAAAGTGTCGATGTCTTTGTAGTCGATTTGTTCAACGCCAGTGACGGTGAAGCGGCAGAAGCGCTTGCGTTTGAACAAAGGCGATTGGGTGTTGCGTTTTGGGCGGTTTTTGTCGAACGGTTTTTTACCGAAGCGAGAAGCAGTAGCCATGATGATTACTCCGAAATGAATTTATACGTGGAATGCTTGGATATGAAAGATAACGCCCTTGCCAGTGCGCCCTGCGGCCAAAAAACCGGTCAATTGCAGCTCGGTGCCCAGCTGGCATTTGGCCAGTTGTTCGGCCAAAAGACCGAAGGCAATCGCGCGCAGATTCAGTTTGATGCTGCAATGCGAGCCTGCTTCGAGTTGCTGCGATTCGTGGCTCAGCTCTAACTCCAGGGCGGGTACACCAGCGGGGGTGTAACGCAAGGGTTTGAGCATTTCCAGCGCAGCCGTCAGTTGCAGGTGGTTGCTTGCAGGCAGAGTGGCAATAGTCGGGGTATCCTTTTTTCTATCCGGTGCAAACAGCGATTAAGCCGCTTGGTCTTGATGAGTTTTACGCGCTTCTTCTTGTTGCACGCTTTTCATCATGGCAGATTGACCGGTTACCGCTTTACCAGTTTGCGTCGTCAGGTGGCGCAAAACAGCATCGTTAAAACGGAAAGCGTGTTCCAACTCAGCGATGACTTCTTTGCTCGCTTCGAAGTTCAGGCACAAGTAATGTGCTTTAGCCAGTTTGTTGATGAGGTACACCAATTGGCGACGACCCCAGTCTTCCACGCGCTCGATCTTGCCGCCACCGGCTTCGATCATGGTTTTGTAGCGCTCGAGCATGGCCGGAACCTGCTCGCTCTGATCCGGGTGGATCATGAGAACGATTTCATAGTGACGCATAGTTACTCCTTAAGGATGATAAACAGCCGCCCACAGCGTCAACATGCGGTGCGGCAAGGGAACTGCGAATTATATACGGGATTGGGGCTTGCCGAATGGCAAATGGGCGCGGACGGCCCAGCGACCGCCGCACTTACATGGTTTGAGTGGGTCGGTCTGAGCCGATGTGCGCGCCCAAGATTTGCTCGATTTTGAGCTTGAGTGTTTTGGTTTTGTCGTCCGCTGGAAAGCGTACGCCCACCCCTTGCGTGCGGTTGCCCGAAGCACGCGCTGGGCTGATCCAAGCAACTTTGCCCGCTACGGGGTAACGCTGTGGGTCGTCTGCCAAGCTGATAAGGACATAGACATCATCGCCCAGCTTGTATTCTTTGTTCGAGGGAATAAAAATGCCGCCATCGGTGAATTGCGGAATGTAGGCCGCATAGAGCGCCGCTTTTTCTTTGATCGCCAGCTGAATCACGCTGGGCCGCGCCGCGCCGCCAGCTGCGGGCGCGTTGACGGGTATGCCCAAGGGTGCGGCGGCAGACGGTGTGTGGGGTAGCTTAGAACTCATAGGGCAAATTATGCGGCAGTTTGCCTGATGTGCAAACAAGACGCGGGGCATATTCAAAAGGAATGTCGCAATTTGTCACCCATTGCATCACACAGGCAATCACGCCCGCATTCGCGTAATAATGGCGCCTAAAGGCAGACCCCTCAGATGAAAACCGTATACATCCTCAATGGCCCCAATTTGAATCTATTGGGTACGCGCGAACCCGAGATTTATGGCAAAACCACGCTGGCCGATGTCGAGAAGATGTGCGCCCAAGCTTGCAGCCAAGCCGGTCTGGCCTTGGCCTTTAGCCAGTCGAACCACGAGGGTGTGCTGCTCGATACCCTACACGAGATTGCACGCGCCGTACCCAGAGGCAGCGTGGCTGGCGTTATTTTGAATGCGGGCGCTTATACCCATACCTCGATTGCGCTGCACGACGCGCTCAAAGCGCTGCCCTGCTACAAAATTGAATTGCACATCAGCAACACCTTCGCCCGCGAGGGCTTTCGCCACCACTCCTACCTCTCAGCCGCGGTGGATGCCGTAATGGCGGGCCTAGGCGTTGGCGGCTACGCGCTCGCCATTCAAGCGATTGCCGAGCAAGCCTAAAGGGCTGCGTGCCGCGCTAACAGCGTGGCCAAGAGCGCGGTCGGCTCATCGCCTACGCTCATGCGCGCTAGGTGCTCGGGCCGCGCAAAGCCTTCGCTTTGCATGCGATCCAAGTAGCGCAGCATGTCATCGTAATAGCCATTCGTGTTGAGCAAACCCATGGGCTTGTCTTGGTAGCCCAGCACATTCAGCGTCCACATCTCGGCCAGCTCTTCGAGCGTGCCCAAGCCGCCCGCCAAACTTACATACACA
>CAZUUN010000060.1:7539-9244 GCA_964622735.1 uncultured Burkholderiaceae bacterium
ATACACATCCGAGTTTTGCGCCATCAACGCTTTGCGCTGGTGCATGGTATCGACTTCCATCAGCTCGGTCAGTCCTTGGTGTGCGTGCTCTAACTGCACCAAAGCGCTGGGAATAATGCCCAAAACCGTGCCGCCAGCGGCCAAAGTACTGTCGGCCACCACGCCCATCAAACCGCCTTGCCCGCCGCCAAAGACCAAACGATAACCGCGCTGCCCTATCCACTGCCCCACGGCCTCGGCTGCTGCACGATAGGCAGGGTCATGGCCCATGCGTGCGCCGCAAAAAACACAGACGGAGAAAACTTGCGCTTGGGTCATGGGATAGATTTTTAAGTGGCAAAGCGGCATGCATTTGCCAAAAATGGCTTATTTTGAGTGCATTTTAGGTATTTTAAGCCGTCAAACCTGCCTGAGCAGCTATTAAAAAAGAAGTATTCTAAGACAATAGTTAAACGGATTCCCAAAGGATAAAAGCATCGCGCCCTTGCACCTGCAAGCTCACGCGCGCGCCCACAGGCAGGCAGACTTTGGTTTCCACATGGCCAAAGGGCAAGCCCTCGACGATAGGCACTGCCACATGCTCGCGCAACCAAGCGACCACCGATTTGAGGTTAAAACCCTTGTCATGCGGCGTGAGTTTGTAGTGGCTAAAAGCACCCAAAACGATGGCGCGTTGGCTTTGCAGCACACCTGCGTGCAGCAGTTGCGTCAACATGCGCTCGATTTTGTAAGGCGCTTCGCCCGTATCTTCTAAAAACAAAATGCCGTTTTTCACGCCCCTTTGCGATTGATAATTAGGAAAATAAGGCGTGCCCAACAAGCTGCAGACCATGGCCAAATTGCCACCCCACAGCGGCGCATCTTCTATCGCCACTTCGCCGCAGCTTTGCGCTTGCGCCGCGCTCATGCGCCAACCCGCGCCTTCGGCTATGCCTTGCAGCACATCGTCAAAACAGGCCATGGTGATGTCGTCAGGCTCAGCGCCTTCGCGCGGAATGCAGGCCACATCGTCACCCAGCGACAAACCCGCCCAAGTGATGCTGTTCGGCCCCACGCCCTGCTTGGCCAAGAGCGCCAATTGCAAGGCGGTGAAGTCGCTAAAACCCATCCACTGCGTGCCACGCGCAATGCTGGCGCTGATGGCTTCGTAGTCGATCTGCGGCAAGATGCGGCTTAAGCCATAGCCACCACGCGCAATCAGCGTCATGTCGGCTTGCGCCACGCTGGCGCGGCCAATCGCGGCCAAGCGCATGGCGTCGTCGCCCGCAAAGCGCTGCTCGCTCAGCAGCGCTGCATCGTCTAGTACCACGCTGTAACCGGCCTTTTTCAAGCGCTGTACGCCGCGCTTAAACGCGGCCTTGTCGCGCGTAGCGCCACTGGGAGAATAAATATAAATATTGGACATAAACGCTTTGGTGTGATGGCAGTGGGAATTCTAAGCGCAGCGTGCAGCGATAAGGCCCGCAGTCCATGCGCATGGTTTTCTCAAACACTGCGATAATAAGGGCGCAAAGTTCACTAGGTCACCGCTGGCGCAAGCACCGAAAGGTGGCGCTAGAGGAAGGTCCGGACTGCACAGAGCAGCGTAGCGGCTAACGGCCGTCCACCGCGAGGTGAGGATTAGAGCAACAGAGACGAGCCGCTTGAGTGCGGGTGAAACGGGCAATCTCTACGCGCAGCAATACCAAGTAGGCACACGTTGACG
>CAZUUN010000061.1:0-9138 GCA_964622735.1 uncultured Burkholderiaceae bacterium
CTAAGGTAGACAAGCCCGTGACATCGTCGACTTGCTTGGCAACCGTCAGACCTTCTTCGACATTCTCGAATTTGATCGTACCGGCGAACTCGGTGATGATAGGACGCGTGAGCGGATCCCAGTTAGCCAAGATCTTGCCGGCTTTGATCGCCTCGTCGGGTTTGATCGACAGCGTCGCGCCGTAAGGCACTTTATGGCGTTCGCGCTCGCGGCCAAGGTCATCGTGAATGATGATTTCGCCTGAACGAGAAATAACCACCAGCTCTTTTTTGCTGTTGCTGACATAGCGCATGGTGGCGTTGAAGCCGATCGTGCCGTTGCTTTTCGCTTCGACGCTAGAGGCAATCGCCGCACGCGAAGCTGCACCACCGATGTGGAAGGTACGCATCGTCAGCTGCGTGCCTGGCTCACCGATCGATTGCGCCGCAATCACACCCACAGCCTCGCCGTGGTTGATGTAACCACCACGACCCAAGTCGCGGCCATAGCACTTGGCACACAAGCCGTAACGGGTCGCGCAGTTCAAAACAGTGCGAACTTTGATTTCATCCACGCCCGCTGTCTCCACCACATCGAGTACGTCCTCTTCCAGCATTTGACCGGCAGGAACAATCACTGCACGCGTTTCTGGGTGCAAGACATCGTCGATCGTGGTGCGACCCAGGACGCGGTCACGCAAGGATTCGATCACTTCGCCGCCTTCGACCAAGGCGCGCATCAACTGACCGTCGCTCGTACCGCAATCCTCTTCAGTCACCACCAAGTCTTGCGTCACGTCGACCAAACGGCGCGTGAGATAGCCCGAGTTGGCGGTTTTCAAAGCCGTATCTGCCAAACCTTTACGCGCACCGTGGGTGGAAATAAAGTATTGCAGTACGTTCAAGCCTTCGCGGAAGTTGGCCGTGATCGGCGTCTCGATGATCGAGCCATCGGGCTTGGCCATCAAACCGCGCATACCGGCCAGCTGGCGAATCTGCGCCGCAGAACCACGCGCACCCGAGTCAGCCATCATGTAGATCGAGTTGAAGGACTCCTGCTCGACTTCTTTGCCGTGGCGGTCTATGGTTTTCTCTTTGGCCAATTGCGCCATCATTACCTTAGACACTTCGTCGCCGGCTTTGCCCCAGATGTCGACCACTTTGTTGTAACGCTCGCCGGCAGTCACCAAACCTGAAGAGTATTGGTTGGCAATCTCTTTGACCTCTTTTTCGGCCGCTTCAATAATGCCTTGTTTTTCTTTAGGCACCAGCATGTCGTCAATCGCAATCGACAGACCTGCACGCGTGGCCAAACGGAAGCCGCTTTGCAGCAACTTGTCAGCAAAGACCACGGTGTCTTTCAAACCGCATTTACGGAAAGAAACGTTGATGAGTTTAGAAATTTCTTTCTTCTTCAGCGCCTTGTTCATATTGCTGAACGGCAGGCCTTTAGGCAAAATTTCTGAGAGCAAAGCGCGGCCAACCGTCGTCTCGACCATGCTGGTCGAAGGCGTGAATTCACCGCTTTCTTTGTCTTTTGCGTACTCGGTCAAGCGCACATGGATTTTGGCGGTGAGCTCGGCCACACCAGCGTCCAGTGCGCGTTGTACTTCGCCGATATCGGCAAAAACCATGCCTTCGCCTTTGCCATTCACGCGTTCGCGTGTGGCGTAGTACAGGCCCAAGACCACGTCTTGTGAAGGCACGATAGAAGGCTCGCCCGACGCTGGGAACAAGATATTGTTCGAAGCCAGCATCAAAGAGCGCGCTTCCATTTGCGCTTCAACCGACAGCGGTACGTGGACGGCCATTTGGTCACCGTCAAAGTCGGCGTTGAAGGCCGAGCAGACCAAGGGGTGCAGCTGAATGGCTTTACCCTCAATCAAGATCGGCTCAAACGCTTGAATGCCTAAACGGTGCAGCGTGGGCGCGCGGTTCAAGAGAACCGGATGCTCGCGGATAACCTCTTCCAAGATATCCCAAACAATCGGCGTGCCGCTTTCGACTTCTTTCTTCGCCGCTTTGATGGTGGTGGCAATGCCCATTTGCTCCAGGCGCGCAAAGATGAAAGGCTTGAAGAGTTCAAGCGCCATCAATTTTGGCAAACCGCACTGGTGCAGTTTCAAAGTTGGGCCCACGGTAATCACAGAACGACCTGAATAGTCGACGCGTTTACCCAACAAGTTTTGACGGAAGCGGCCTGATTTACCTTTGATCATGTCGGCCAAAGATTTCAGTGTGCGCTTGTTCGCGCCCGTCATGGCTTTTCCACGGCGGCCGTTGTCTAAGAGCGAATCAACCGCCTCTTGCAACATGCGCTTCTCATTGCGGGCAATGATCTCGGGCGCTTTCAATTCCAGCAAACGGCGCAGACGGCTGTTGCGGTTAATCACCCGGCGATAGAGATCGTTCAGGTCAGAAGTCGCAAAGCGGCCGCCGTCCAACGGTACCAGCGGACGCAAGTCCGGCGGCAACACGGGCAAGACATCCAAGATCATCCACTCGGGCTTGATGCCGGATTTTCTGAATGCCTCGAGCACTTTCAAGCGCTTGGCGTTTTTCTTGATCTTCAGCTCCGAGCCAGTTTCGTCATTGCGCAGTTTTTCAATTTCCGCTTCAATGTCCAAGCTTTGCAACAGCTCTTTGATGCCTTCCGCGCCCATTTTGGCCACGAACTCGTCACCATACTCTTGTGTTTTGGCATCAAAGTCTTCTTCCGTCATGATGCTGTATTTTTTCAGCGGCGTCATGCCAGTTTCGACCACGACATATGCTTCAAAGTACAACACGCGTTCGATATCGCGCAGCGTCATGTCCAAGACTAAGCCCAAACGCGAAGGCAGCGATTTCAAGAACCAAATGTGTGCGCAAGGCGCGGCCAAATCGATGTGGCCCATGCGTTCACGGCGCACTTTGGTTTGCGTCACTTCAACGCCGCACTTCTCGCAAATCACGCCGCGGTGTTTCAGGCGCTTGTATTTGCCGCACAAGCATTCATAGTCTTTGATAGGGCCAAAAATCTTGGCACAAAACAGGCCGTCGCGCTCAGGCTTGAAGGTGCGGTAGTTGATCGTTTCTGGTTTTTTGACTTCGCCAAAAGACCATGAACGAATCTTCTCAGGCGAAGCCAAGCCGATTTTGATGGCGTCAAAATGCTCATCAGGGGTGAACTGTTTAAACAGGTCGAATAAGGATTTCATAATGTCGGTTTCCTTTCCTGTCGATTAATTATTGCGTTCCAGTTCGATGTCCAGACCCAAAGAGCGTATCTCTTTGATCAGTACATTGAACGATTCAGGCATGCCCGCTTGGATGGTGTGCTCACCCTTGACGATGCTCTCGTAGACCTTGGTACGGCCTTGCACGTCATCCGATTTGACTGTGAGCATCTCTTGCAAGATGTAGGAAGCGCCGTAAGCTTTGAGTGCCCAGACCTCCATCTCACCGAAACGCTGGCCACCAAACTGTGCTTTACCGCCCAAAGGCTGTTGCGTCACCAAGCTGTAAGGCCCAGTCGAGCGCGCGTGCATTTTGTCGTCGACCAAATGGTGCAGTTTGAGTACATGCATATAGCCCACGGTGGTTTGACGCTCGAAAGCATCGCCCGTGCGGCCGTCATACAGTTGCGCTTGCGTGCGCGTAGCGGTCAAGCCTTTGGCCTTGGCCACCTCATCTGGGTAAGCCAGATGCAGCATATTGCGAATTTCTTGTTCGGTCGCACCATCAAACACAGGCGTTGCAAAGGGCACACCGGCACTCAGGTTTTGCGCCATTTCAATCACTGCCTCGTCGGGCAGCGAAGCCAAGTTTTCTTTGTGGCCTGAAGCGTTGTAAACGCTGTCCAAGAATTTGCGCAACTCAATGGTTTTGGTCTCTTGCTGCAGCATGTCGCCAATGCGCTGGCCCAAGCCTTTAGCGGCCCAACCCAAATGCACCTCGAGTACCTGACCCACGTTCATCCGTGAAGGAACGCCCAGTGGGTTCAAGACGATGTCGCACGGCGTGCCGTCGGCCATATAAGGCATGTCTTCCACCGGCACAATGATAGAGACCACACCTTTGTTACCGTGGCGGCCGGCCATTTTGTCACCTGGCTGCAAGCGGCGTTTCACGGCCAAGTAGACCTTGACCATTTTCAGCACGCCTGAAGGCAACTCGTCACCTTGCGTGAGTTTTTTCTTCTTCTCTTCAAACGCCATGTCAAAGCTGTGACGTGTTTGTTCGAGTGAAATTTTGATGGATTCGAGTTGCGAAGCCACGGTGTCATCTGCCGGGCGAATGTCGAACCAGTGGTATTTCTCTACCGACTCTAAATAAGCCTTGTCGATTTTTGAGCCTTTGGCCAATTTGTGCGGGCCGCCGTTGGCTACTTTGCCAGCCAGCAGTTTTGCCAAACGGTCAAACGCATCGGCTTCAACAATACGCAGTTGGTCGTTCAAATCCAAACGGAAGCGCTTCAACTCATCATCAATGATTTGCTGGGCGCGCTTGTCGCGCTCGATGCCTTCGCGGGTAAAGACTTGGACGTCGATGACCGTACCGGCGCTGCCTTGGCTCACACGCAGCGAGGTGTCTTTCACATCGGAGGCTTTTTCACCAAAGATGGCGCGCAGAAGCTTTTCTTCCGGCGTCAGCGTCGTTTCGCCTTTAGGCGTCACTTTACCGACCAGCGTATCGCCTGGCTTGACCTCAGCACCGACATAAATGATGCCCGAGTCATCCAAACGATTGAGCTGTGTTTCGCTCAAGTTCGGAATGTCGCGGGTGATCTCTTCAGCGCCCAATTTGGTATCGCGCGCCATCACCACCAACTCTTCGATGTGGATGCTGGTGTAGCGGTCTTCCGCCACTACACGCTCGCTGATCATGATCGAATCTTCGAAGTTGTAGCCGTTCCACGGCATGAAGGCGATCAGCATGTTCTGACCCAAAGCCAACTCGCCAATGTCGGTCGAGGCACCATCGGCGATCACATCGCCTTTGGCCAGCACATCACCGCGCTGCACGATTGGGCGCTGGTGAATATTGGTGTTTTGGTTCGAGCGTTGGTATTTGATGAGCGAGTAGATGTCTACGCCGACTTCACCAGCCACCGCTTCTTTGTCATTCACACGAACAACGATGCGGGTTGCATCGACATAGTCAACCACACCACCGCGGTTAGCCGTGACTACGGTGCCTGAGTCAATCGCGGCCACGCGCTCAATGCCGGTACCGACCAGCGCTTTTTCAGGGCGCAGCGTAGGCACAGCTTGGCGCTGCATGTTGGCGCCCATCAAAGCGCGGTTGGCATCATCGTGCTCTAGGAACGGTACCAAAGACGCCGCCACCGAGACGATCTGCGTCGGCGAGACATCCATGTATTGGATGGTGTCGGCCAAGACCAAAACCGACTCACCTTTGTCACGCGCAGAGATCAACTCGCCCGTCAGCTTGCCGTCTTTGTCCAAAACCGTGTTGGCCTGGGCGATGACATATTTGCCTTCTTCGATGGCAGACAAGTAATCCACTTCGTCCGTCACTTTGCCGTCGATCACGCGACGGTAAGGTGTTTCGATAAAGCCATATTCGTTCAAACGCGCGTACAGCGCGAGCGAGTTAATCAGACCAATATTTGGACCCTCAGGAGTCTCAATCGGGCAGACGCGGCCATAGTGGGTCACGTGTACATCGCGCACCTCAAAGCCAGCGCGTTCACGCGTCAAGCCACCAGGGCCTAAAGCCGAGACGCGGCGTTTGTGCGTGATCTCAGACAAAGGATTGGTCTGATCCATAAACTGCGACAGCTGCGACGAACCAAAGAACTCTTTCAAAGCCGCAGTGATCGGCTTAGAGTTGATCAGGTCATGCGGCATCAAAGGCTCTTGCTCGGCTTGCCCCAAGCGCTCTTTCACGGCTTTTTCGATGCGCGCCAAACCCGTGCGGTATTGGTTTTCGGCCAATTCACCGACGCAACGCACACGGCGATTGCCCAAGTGGTCGATGTCATCGACTTCGCCACGGCCATTGCGCAAATCAACCAGGATTTTGACCACGGACAGGATGTCTTCGTTGCTCAAAACCATCTCGCCTTCGGCGCCATCGCGGCCGATTTTGGCGTTGAACTTCATGCGGCCTACGCGTGAGAGGTCGTAAGTGTCTGGGTTGTAGAACAAACGGAAGAACAAGGCTTGCACCGCGTCATCCGTTGGTGGCTCGCCGGGGCGCATCATACGGTAGATGGCAACGCGCGCACTCATTTCGTCTTGGGTCTCGTCCACACGCAGCGTTTGGCTGATGTAAGCGCCTTGATCCAACTCGTTGGTGTAGAGGCACTGGATGTCGTTGATGTTGGCGTCACGCAGTTTTTTCAACAGCGCTTCGGTCAATTCTTCGTTGGCTTTGCCGATGACTTCGCCGGTATCTGGGTCGATGACATTTTTTGCCAGCGTGCGGCCGAGCAAAAAGTCTTCAGGCACGCTGATGTGCGTGGTTTTAGACTGCTCGAGTTCACGCGTGTGGCGGGCCGTCACGCGCTTGTCTTTGGCGACGAGTACCGTGCCGCTTTTGTCGACGATGTCAAAACGCGCGACTTCACCGCGCAGGCGGTCAGCCACAAAGGCCATTTGCGCGCCCGTCTCCATCAACTTGAAGTTGTCGAAAACAAAGAAGTTCTCGAGGATGGTTTCCGGCGTCATGCCGATAGCCTTGAGCAAAATCGTCACTGGCATTTTGCGGCGGCGGTCTACGCGGAAGTAGAGCAGGTCTTTCGGGTCAAACTCAAAGTCGAGCCATGAACCACGGTAAGGAATGATGCGCGCCGAGAACAGCAATTTGCCTGAGCTGTGCGTTTTGCCCTTGTCGTGCTCAAAGAACACGCCAGGTGAACGGTGCAACTGCGACACAATCACGCGCTCAGTGCCGTTGATGATGAAAGAGCCTTTGTCCGTCATCAGGGGCACTTCGCCCATATAGACTTCTTGCTCTTTGACTTCTTTCACCACTTTGTTTTGGCTGGTAGAAGAGTCGCGGTCATAAATGATCAACTGCACGCGCGCGCGCACCGCCGAGCCAAAAGTCAGGCCACGGGTTTGGCATTCGCGCACATCGAATGCGGGCTTGGCCAAGTTGTATTCCAAAAACTTCATCTCGACATAGCCATTGTGCGAAACAATGGGGAAAGCCGAGCTGAAGCAAGCTTGCAAACCTTCGGTAATGCGCTTTTGTGGCGCTACGTCTTTTTGCAAGAAGGTGATGTAAGCATCGCGCTGCATTTGCAGCAAGTAGGGGACTTCGAGTACCGCGTCGCGTGTACCAAAGTTTTTACGAATGCGTTTGCGTTCGGTAAAGGAATAAGCAGAAGCCTGAGCCATGAGTTCTCCGTTTGAGGGGTGTTGGGTTCAAGGCGACTTGAGGCGGTGCTGCGCAACGAAACATTGCGTACACTGCAACTTGGCGGCTAGCCACTACTAGCCATCGGCAGACAACGCTGCATTGCACAGCGCCCGAACCAAGGTGTTATCAGCAGTCGAAATTCTGAAAACACACTGTAAAAATCACTCGCCGAGCAAGCTTTACAGAACAGTCTCAGCGCTATTAATTCAATAGCTTCTCAGGCAGGTTTTACGACCTAAAACACAGAAAATATACATAAAAAAGAAGCTGGAAATGGCTGTCAGCAGCTATTCACAAGTCGGCTATGCATAAAGCGCAAAAGGCTGAAGCGCTTTTGACGCTTCAGCCCATGCATGCAGGTGCAAATTATTTGAGGTCGGCTTTCGCGCCAGCTTCTTCCAATTTTTTCTTGCCTGCTTCAGCTTCAGCCTTAGGCATAGCTTCTTTGATCGATTTTGGTGCTGCATCGACCAAGTCCTTGGCTTCTTTCAAGCCCAGACCTGTGATTTCGCGAACCGCTTTGATCACGCTTACTTTGTTCGCGCCAACATCAGACAGAACCAAGTCAAACTCAGTTTTCTCTTCCGCAGCAGCGCCACCAGCAGCAGCGCCACCAGCAGCAGGAGCTGACATCGCAGCAGCGCTTACGCCAAATTTTTCTTCAATGGCTTTAACCAGCTCATTGAGTTCCATCACAGACATGCCGTCGAGTGCTGTCAAGAATGCGTCTTTATCGAATGCCATTTTGATTACCCTAAAAAATATTGATTACGAAATGCAAAACCGGTGGCGCGCTTAGGCGGCAGCCGTTTCGCCTTTTTTCTCTGCCAAAGCGGCCAACACGCGCGCAGTGCGCGACATGGGCGATTGCAGCAAGCCGCAGATTTGCGCCAACAACACTTCGCGTGAAGGGATGTTCGCCAATTCTTTGACTTTGTTCACGTCCAAAGCTTGACCTTTGTATGCGCCTGCACGAATCACGAGCTTGTCGTTCTTCTTTGCAAAGTCAGCAACTACTTTCGCAGCTGCTACCGCATCTTCAGAAAAGCTATAAATCAGCGGGCCCGTCATTTGATCCGCAACCGACTCGAAGCTGGTGCCAGCAACCGCACGGCGTGCCAAAGTGTTTTTCAACACTGTCAGGCTCACGTTTTGTTCGCGAGCCGATACACGCAGCAGGGTCATGTCGGCTACCGTGATGCCACGGTATTCCGCCATTACGAGCGTTTGGGCTTTCTCGACGAGAGCCGCTACGTCTTTCACGACGTTTTCTTTCTCACTGCGATTAAGAGCCAAGATACTCTCCTACAAATACAAAGCTGTCTGAATATTTCCCAAACATTCAACACGGCCTTGCGCCACAATTCAGCGACACCATATTTTGGGATTGCCGCAAAGCAATCTGGGAATCTGGGGTACACCATCTACGCCGACTGTCATTGATTAAGCGCTCTGCAGCGCGTCGGCGGTCTTCGATGACCTATGCGCGGGGCTTGCGCGCCGCTCACAGTCCACCAATTTTGCCAAGCACCCCAACAAAAGGCGCCTGGGCTTTATGTCTCGATCAAGCAGCCAAAGAGCCGATGTCTACGCGCACGCCCACACCCATGGTGGATGAAACCGCCACTTTGCGCAGGTACTGGCCTTTGCTGGTCGTTGGCTTGGCTTTGTTCAAAGCCTCAACCAATGCCACCAAGTTGCCTTTGAGCTTGTCAGCATCAAAAGAGCGCAGACCGATGGTTGAGTGAACAATGCCGGCCTTGTCAACGCGGAACTGCACTTGACC
>CAZUUN010000062.1:0-8988 GCA_964622735.1 uncultured Burkholderiaceae bacterium
GCAGCAGCTACAGCGACAAACCGCTGACGGAACTGCCCATGCTGTTTCAGCGGATTTTGAGCAACACCATGCTGGACTGGTTCAGGCGGCAAAAAACCAAAAAATCTTTTTTGCTGAACTTCAGCGACTTCAACAAAAACGCCCATGAGGACGAAGATTTCGATGTGCTTGAAGTCCTCGAAGGCTTGGGCGCACTCGAGCACAGCCAAAACGGCGCCGAACAAGACCTGAGCCAAAAACAAACTCTCGCCATCATCGAAAAAGAGCTAGAAAAGCTCTCCCCGCGTCAACGCCAAGCCTTTCTGCTGCGTTATTGGGAAGAGATGGATGTGAATGAAACCGCAGAAATCATGCAATGCACAGCAGGAAGCGTCAAAACCCACTGCTCACGCGCAGTCGCCACTTTGGCCCAAGCGCTGCAGGCATTGGGTATCCGGCCTTAATTTTTTGTTCTTGAACACTCCTCTCCTTAAACCCTGACCCCGAACAGCCATAAAAGTACTCTGTCATGCGCCGCGCCAACCCAGCCCCTCAAACCCAAGCCGAACAAGCCAGCGAACAATACGCCCGCCGTGTGGCTGCGCGTCTTGAAGCGGACTTGCCCGAGCTGGATACCGACATACAAGAGCGCTTGCGCGCCGCCCGCACGCGTGCCATTGCCGCGCGTGGCAGTGCCCAAACCGCTGTTTTGCCACAGGGCAAGGGCAGCGCTGCGCTGGGCCGCAGTGCTTGGCGGTGGCCTGCGGGCTTGAGCTTAGCCTTTGTCTTGTTGCTGTGCGCGCTGTGGTTCACGCAGCAAATAGGCCAACGCGGTGAAATGACCAATGCCTATAGCCTGGCCCAAGTTGAAACCGATATGTTGCTCGACGATGTGCCGCCCCTAGCCTATGCCGATACGGGCTTTCTGGCTTATCTTGAACAAGAAGGCGGCTCGTCCGCCAACAGCACTCAGCCTTGATATGTCGACTATGCGTCAGTCTTTTCTATCATCCGCCAAATTTTTACTCGTTTGCATCACTTTGTCTTGCACACAAGCTTGGGCTGCACACACCGCTTGGGCCGATTTAAGCGCGGCGGAGCAGCATGCCCTCGCGCCTTTGCAAGCGAACTGGCCCCAGATGGACGAGCACGCCCAAGCCAAATGGCGCGAAGTGGCCAAAGCCTACGCCAAGGCCAGCCCGCCCGCACAAGACCGCATGCAAACGCGCATGCACGAGCTGGCGCGCATGAGTGCTGAGGAGCGCGCCCGTGCGCGCAAAGGCTATCAAAGCGCCCGCAAGCACAGCCCCGAAGAAGCCAAGCGCCAGCAAAAATGGCGCGCTTTCGAAGCGCTCGATCCGGCCGAAAAAGAACGCTTGCGCCATAAAAAAGCCAAGCAAGCCACGCCCGCAAGCCCTTAGCATGGGCTGATTGCCCGCGCACCGGCGGCATAATAGAGCCGACCCATGCTAGACGACTACGCCAAACTCCAGCGCCAAAAACAAAAAATGCGCAGCATCGTGCAAGCCCTGCTCTTGCATGTTTGCCTCATTGCCGCTTTCCTTTTCGCTTGGCTCTTCAATGAGCAGCCAGAAGCGGATACCGCTGGCGCTGTCAGCGTCGCCGTGCTGCCCCCACCCCCAGCAGAAGTTGCGACCAAGCTTGAGGCCAAGCCGCAAAAGCCGCTGCGTGAATCGATACAGGCCAAGCATGCCGATATAGACACTGCGCGCAAAGCAAAACCCAAGGTTCAGCCTAGCCCGGTGCCCACTCCGCAGCCGAGTCCTAAGCCTAGTCCAAAGCCCAGCCCTAAACCTGCGCCTAGCCCCAAACCCAAAGCGCCAGAAGTAGTCGAGAAGAAACCAGCACCTACTGTCCAAAACAAGGCTGAGAAATCCGCTGCAAAATCGGAGAAATCGGCACCTAAGAGTAGCACTCAGCTGCCAGCAGATGCGCAAGCAGAAGAAGCAGCACTGCGGAAAGCTCGAAAAGATGCTCTGGATCGTGCAATGAAGCAAGCAGGTTCAGGCAGCAATGCCGGCAGCGGCTCGGGCAGCAGCTACACGCCTTCAGAGTCTTACAAAGGGCGCATTGCCGCCCTGCTGCGCCGCCACACGCGTTTTGACCCTGAGACGGTGGAAGGCAACCCGATTGCCCGCATCGAAATTCGCATGAGCCCGGACGGCACCATTTTGGGTCGCCCGCGCTTGCTGCGCAGCAGCGGCAATGCCGCCTGGGATGAAGCGGCGATACGCGCCGCCATCGCCGCAGGCGTGATTCCGCGCGACCCTAGCTTGGGGCGCGCGCCTGAGAGCTTGGTTTATGAGGCGGGGCCAAAGGATTAATCGAAATGCGACCCTGTAAGCGTTTCGATCAGCATTTTTAAGGCTTGAATCGGCTTTTTAGGCCGTCAAACCTGCCTGAGCAGCTACTCTTTCAGTAGTAGTTCTATCAGTGATTGACTTCGTCTTCCAGCCCTGCTTGCGGCAGTTGGCCGCCATAGAACTTCTCTAGTACCGCCAAAATATCTTCGGCGCTATCCACCACGCTAAACAGCGCCACATCTTCAGGCTCGATATAGCCTTGCTCTAAAAGATATTCGAAATTGATGGCGCGTTGCCAAAACTCGCGCCCGACCAGCACCATGGGGATGCGGGCCATCTTGCCGGTTTGCACCAGCGTGAAAGCTTCAAACAACTCATCGAGGGTGCCATAACCGCCGGGAAAAGCCACCAAGGCGCGCGCGCGCAGCATAAAGTGCATTTTGCGCATGGCAAAGTTGCTAAAACGAAACGCCAAATCGGGGGTGATATAGGGGTTAGGCTGCTGTTCGCTAGGCAGGGTCACATTCAGGCCGACAGAGCGCGCGCCGACCTCAAAAGCACCGCGATTGGCCGCTTCCATAATACCGGGGCCACCGCCCGTCACGACCACAAAATCGCGCTGACCACTGCTTTGAAAACGCACGGAAATCAATTGCGCAAAACGCCGCGCCTCTTCGTAATAGCGCGCTTGAGCCAGCTGCTGCTGTGCCAACGCCAAGCTGCGCGCTTGGGCGGCATGAACGGGCTTGTTGCCTAGGCGCGCTTGCAAATCATGCAACTGCGCCTGCGCCAGCTCTTGCGAGATCACGCGCGCGCTGCCAAAAACGACAACGGTCGAGCGTATGTCTTGCTCGCGCAGCGCGTATTCGGGTTTGAGCAACTCCAGCTGCAAGCGCGTGGCCAGCATCGCCTCGCTCGCTATAAAGTCTGGGTCTTGGTGCGCCAATCGATAAGCGCCGCCCTCGGTGATAGCGGCGCGCAGCGCTTGCTGTTCAGCACCATTGGGCTGGGGCAAACGCGCCGCTTTTTTGCTTTTGCTGGCCGCTTTAGGCGCCTGCCACTCGATACGCTCACCCGGCTGCGGCACATCGACTTGCCAGCCGCGTTCAGCGCGCAGATGCTCGGCAAAATCAAGTGCCGTCTGAGCCTCGCCATGCACCACAAAAGTGCGGGCCGGTGGCTTGCGAAAGTGACCCGTCCAAGCCAATAAACCGGGCAAATCGGCGTGGGCCGAAAGCCCACCTATGGTGTGTATGCTGGCGCGCACGGGCACTTCTTCGCCAAAAATGCGCACGCTTTTCGCGCCATCGACCAAGGCGCGGCCGAGCGTGCCCTCAGCCTGAAAACCCGTGATGAGCACGCTGCACTCACTTCTTGGCAGGTTATGGCGCAAATGGTGTTTGATGCGCCCCGCATTGCACATACCACTGGCCGAGATGATGATGGCACCTGCGCTGATTTGGTTCAGCGCCATCGATTCTTCCACCGTGCTGGTGAAGTAGACATAAGGCAAGCCTTTGCCCATGGCCTGCCAGTTGGCCAGATCTTGCGCCTCGTCATCAAACAATTCTTGGTGTTTTTTGGTGATGCGCGTGGCCTCGGTCGCCATGGGCGAATCGACGATGACTTTGAGATTGTGCAAGCGCCCCTCGCGCGTGAGGCGATGCAGGTGATAAAGAATTTCTTGCGTGCGCCCCACTGCAAATGCCGGCACGATGATATTGCCTTTGCGTTGGCTCAGCGTGTGCTCGATGATGGCGACCAATTCGTTCTCGGTCGAAGCCAAATCACGGTGGGCGCGGTTGCCATAGGTGGACTCAATCACGAGAATGTCAGCGTCTTCAATGATGCTGGGGTCACGCAAAATCGGCCGCCCAGGCTGGCCGAGGTCACCACTAAACACCAATTTGGTGCTGCGGCCATATTCAGTCAGCCACAGCTCAATGATGGCTGAACCAAGAATGTGCCCCGCATCGCGAAAGCAGCAGCGCAAATTAGGGTGCGGCGTAAATGCCTCGTCGTAAGCAATGGGCTGTAGCTGCAACAAGCACTCTTGTGCATCGGCCATGGTGTATATCGCGGGCAGCGCCTCGTGCAGGCCATGTGACGATTTTTTGCTGTGGCGCTTGTTGCGCTCGGCATCACTTTCTTGG
This sequence comes from uncultured Burkholderiaceae bacterium, assembly GCA_964622735.1. Taxonomy (GTDB): domain Bacteria; phylum Pseudomonadota; class Gammaproteobacteria; order Burkholderiales; family Burkholderiaceae_C; genus JAMIFN01. Next base: position 4,457 of record CAZUUN010000062.1, read on the forward strand.
ATGTGGGCGCTGTCGGGCAACATGACTTGCAGCAGGTCGGCGCTTGCATCGGTGGTGTAAATCGGCCCCGCAAAACCCGCGCGTGTCAGTTTAGGCAATAAACCACTGTGGTCTATGTGTGCATGCGTGAGCAAGACGAAATCAATCGTCTTGGGATCAAATGCAAAAGGCTCGTGATTGCGCGCCATGGCATCGCGCCCACCTTGGTGCATACCGCAATCGACCAAAAAACGCAGGTCTTCGGTTTCGACCAAGAAGCAGGAACCGGTGACTTCGCGCGCGGCGCCTAGAAAAGTGATATTCATAAATAGTCTTTGTTTTTGCTTGCCTTCAATCGGACTTGTCGCTTTATGCATCACGCGGCTTTAATCAAATCCTCTGCCCTCACCCACTTCTTCGTGCGTGACGCCGTCACGAATATGATAAATGCGCTTGAAGGTGGGGATGATTTTTTCATCATGCGTCACGACAATCACCGCAGTTTCGAATTTTCGCGCCATATTATTCAAAATGCGTATGACCGCCATGGCGCGCTCAGAATCTAAGGGGGCGGTCGGCTCATCTGCCAATATGACAGGCGGTCGATTCACCAAACCGCGCGCTATGGCGACCCGCTGCTGCTCGCCGCCCGAGAGTTGCGAAGGCATAGCCGCAGCGCGGTGCTGCACATCCAATGCGGTGAGCAGTTCAAGCGCCTGCGCACGCGCCTGTACGTTCGGCATCCCCGCCAGCATAGGCAATAGCGCGACATTGTCAGTCACATCCAAAAATGGAATCAGGTAAGGCGCCTGAAAAACAAAACCTATTTTGTCGCGACGCAGGGCGCGCAAATCGCGGATTTTCCAGCCTTGGTCGTAGATCACCTCTTCGCCCAAAGTCATGCGGCCCGCGCTTGGATCTATTACGGCCCCAAGGCACTTAAGTAAAGTGCTTTTGCCCGAGCCTGAAGGGCCGATCAAGCCCACGACTTCACCCGGCGCAACATGCATATTGACTTGCTTGAGCGCATCGACGGCGGTATCACCCGAGCCATAGCGCTTGCTCAAGTTTTCGATGAGTATGCCTTTTATCGCCATATCAACCTCCAATCGCTTCGGCCGGATCGACCTTGAGCGCCATGCGTATGGCAACAATGCTGGCTAAAACACAAATGCCCATCACCATGAAGAAGCCCAAAATACTGTCCGCAGGCATCAGCAAAACATACTTGGGGAAAAGTGGTGCGGCAAAAGTCGCAGTGATTTTGCCGACCACGAAACCGATGGCGCCTAAGGCCAGCGCCTGCTGCAAAATCATCCAAGCAATCGTGCTGTTGCGCGTTCCTATGAGCTTGAGCACGGCAATTTCGCGGATTTTGTCCATCGTCAGCGTGTAAATAATGAAGGCCACAATGGCCGCACTGACGACTGCCAAGATCACCAAGAACATGCCGATTTGTTTGGCTGAAGTGGCAATCAACTTGCCGACCAAAATCTCCTCCATCTGTGCTCGCGTGTACACAGTCAATCTTTGCCAACGGCTGATCGTTTGCGCCACCTCTTCCGGTGCAGCGCCGGGCTTAAGCGTCACTAACACCGCATTTACAAAGGCGTTGCTGCTTTGGGAGGCGATCACCGCTTCAAGCAAATCAGGGGCGCCAGGACGGTTGAAAGCCGGGTTGGCTTCGGTGCGGCGGCGACTTTGCCAGATGGCGTCGTTGTCTTTTAGGAACTGGGCCTCTTGCGCATCTTTCAGCGGAATAAAAATCATCGGGTCGCCGCTAGAGGAGACCATGCGGCGCGTCAGCCCGACGATGTCGTAATGATTGCGCCGGATGCTGATGCGGTCGCCTAATTTGAAGCCAGCGCTGATGTCGGCGACAGCCTCATAGTGGCCCCGCGTGATTTGGCGCCCTGCAATCAAATACGGCGGCCAGCCCGGTGTTGCACCTAGCTCGCCCAAGGCAATGCCGACAACCATGGTGCGCACATCGCGCTCACCCTTGCGCACTTGGGTGGTGAGGTAGGTGACATTTGCTGCTTGCGCCACACCCGGCATCACTTTGATGGCGCGGTAGGCATCACCATTCAGGCTAGACGCCTCTGCATAAGGGCCCAAAGTGCCTTTTTGTACCACCCACATATCAGCGCCGCTATTGTTCAACAGCGCCTTGCCATCAGCCACCATGCCACGATAGACTCCCGCCATGACCAAAGTCACGCCGATTAACAAGCCCAGTCCCACGCCCGTAAAAACAAACTTGCCCCAAGCATGCAAAATGTCACGGCCAGCCAGGCTAATCATCGCGGCGCTCCTGGCAAGCGCTCGACCACATGAATATTGTTTTTAGCGGTCAAAGGTTTTTCGCTATAGGTAACGATGCGATCGCCAGGCTGCAAACCCTCAAGCACCTGCACATAACCCTCTAAATCAGATGCGCCCAAGACCACGGGAGCAAATTCCAGGTCACCGTCAACTAGCTTCCAAACGCCTACCTTGTCGCCCTCACGGCGCACAGCGGCATTCAGAATAACTGGCGCAGCAGGCAGCGCGGGCAGTCCTAGCGTAACTTCAGCCAACTCGCCTATCGGTGGCAAAACTGCTGGAATGGCATTGAAGCCGACTTTCCCCAACAACTCTTCCGTCACCGCATCGGCTTTGGGCTCCAAGCGTAACAAACTGCCTTGCAAGACTTGGTCTTGGCGCGAGCGCAAGCTTATTTGCGCTGCCAGCCCAGGCACCAGCCCAGTTGCACTGCTTTGATCGAAGCGTGCGTTAACCCATAAGCTTTTTGGGTCGATGAGTTCGACCACGGCCTGACCTGCCAGCACCGTTGTGCCCGGATCGACCGCCCTGGCGATAACAATGCCAGCAACTGGCGCCAACAAGCGCAGATTGCTGCGCTGCGCCACGATGCCATCGCGCTCAGAGCCTGCGCGGGCTAGTTCTTGCTGTATCGACGCCAATGCGGCCGCGCTAATTGCCAGCTCTTGGCGCTTGTTGCTAACCGCCTCTGCACTCACCATGCCCTGCGCAAAAAGTTGCTCATAGCGCTGCGCTTGCGTTTGTGCGAACTGCTTGCGCGCTTGCACTTCACGCAAATTGGCTTCTGCGCGCTTGATGCTCGAGTCTTGCGAACGCACCCGATCATCCAGATCAACTGGCGCCATCTCGCCCAAAACCTGTCCGGCCTGAACGCTATCGCCAACTTGCACATCCAGGCGCTGCAAGCGGCCTGCAAAAGTCGGCCCTATTTTGTAGCTGTAGCGTGCCTCGACCGTGCCGATACCAAAAAGCGCTGGACTAAGCGCGCGCGACTCTACCGTAGTGACAGTCACAGCAACTGGCGCAAGCGGACCTGAGCGCAAACCGACATAAAGAAAGAGCAAGAATATCGATAGAAGAACAGCTATTAGTGCCAGCGTTGTTTTTTGTAATGGGAATTTTTTCATGCTGCACTCCTGATACCGCGCTGATAGATCGCAAAGCTGCGCTTGGCATCTTGCCGAATTTGCTTCATATGCCCTGCTATGAGTGACTGCATGACCAAGCCTTGAATCGTGCCCACAAATAAAGTCGCTGCAGCATCCTCATCCAAACTTGCAGGCAGCTCACCACAAGCTTTGCCCCGCTCAATCAGTTGTTGCAAACGCCTGCCATAGCCTTGCAGCAGCGTTTGAGCCATGCGTTTAGCCGGCGTTGATTCGGCACGCTGTAACTCACCAAACATCATCCGCGGTACGCCTGGGTGCTCGGCCACAAAATCAATATGCGTCATAAAAGCGGCCTCTAGCGCGGCTAAAGGCGACTCAATTCCAAGAATGGATTTATCAATACGAGCCAGCAAGCGTTCGGCCACCCACTCCATAACGGCTTGCCAAATCGCCTCTTTATTTGGAAAGTGTCGAAACAAAGCCCCTTGGGTCAGGTGCATATGCTTGGCGATCGCCGCCGTTGTAATGTCGCCAGGGTTTTGCACAGCTGCAAGCTGCACGACCGACTCGACCGTTGCTGCTCGGCGCTCATCAGCTGGAAGATGTTTGGGGTAAGAATCCATCGGAGCCTAAGAAAAGATAGTAACTGATTACTATCTTATGCTGGCTAAATAAAAAAAACAAGCGTTAAGTTAATTACCGCTCTTGTATCAAATTGCTTGCATATGCTTATAAGCACGCGCTTAAGGCCTCTACAATCCTACTGTATGGATACCCACCTTTTTGACGATTTCCCCTCTTTCGATTCGCTCGCAACTAGCCGCCCTGAGCCTAGCCATTTGCTGCAAAACCTGAACCCCGAACAACTGCAAGCGGTGACGCTGCCGCCCGAGCATGCGCTGATTTTGGCGGGTGCGGGCTCAGGCAAGACCCGTGTGTTGACCACGCGCATTGCGTGGCTGCTGCAAACGGGCCAATGCGGGCCAGCGAATATTTTGGCCGTGACTTTTACCAACAAAGCCGCCAAAGAGATGAGCACGCGCCTGGCCGACATGTTGCAAGCGCAAGTGCGCAGCATGTGGATAGGCACTTTCCACGGTTTGTGTAATCGTTTGCTGC
>CAZUUN010000063.1:0-4699 GCA_964622735.1 uncultured Burkholderiaceae bacterium
GGCTGCGGCTACAACTCTTTTCAAACGCTGGATGAAGAAAGCAAAAGCGCGTGGAGCGAGGTGCTGAACCAATACCAACGCCGCGCAGACTTGATTCCCAATATCGTGAATACGGTCAAGGGCGAAGCCAATTTTGAGAAATCGACGCTGGAGGCCGTCATCGGCGCGCGCGCGCGTGCAACTTCGATCCAAGTCACCCCCGAGACTTTGAACGACCCGGAAGCCTTCAACAAATTCCAACAAGCCCAAGGCGAGTTGTCAGGCGCTTTGAGCCGCTTGATGGCCGTGGCTGAGAACTACCCCAATCTCAAAGCGAATCAAGGTTTCCAAGACCTGCGCGTCACGCTCGAAGGTACTGAGAACCGCATCACGGTGGCCCGCAATCGCTATATTCAAACGATTAAAGAATACAACGTGCAAACGCGCAGCTTTCCAACGAATATCACGGCGCTGATCTTTGGCTACAAAGTCAAGCCTAGCTTTACCGTGGCGAACGAGGCGCAAATCTCTGCGCCGCCTGCCGTTAATTTCGACACGAAATAAGCCTAAACAGCAGTTTTACGCGGTATTTATATGCAAATAATGCCTCTAAGGCAGGTCAAACCTGCCTGGGCAGCTATTCTTAATATAGCTTTCGGCACTGTCCTGGCTTTGTGCTTGCTCGTGCTTGCGGGCTGGACACAGGCGGCCGATTTGCAGCCCGTGCCGGTGTTGACTGGGCATGTGATCGATCAGACCGGCACGCTGGATGCGACCAGCCTAGCGGCGTTGGAACAGAAGCTGAGCGCTTTTGAAAAAACAAAGGGCAGCCAAATCGTCGTGCTGCTGGTGCCCACCACGGCGCCTGAAGACATCGCCAGTTACGCCAACCGCATCGGCAATGCCTGGAAGATAGGTCGTGCGGGCGTGGGTGATGGCCTGATTCTGGTCGTCGCCATGCAAGATCGGCGCATGCGCTTTGAAGTCGCCAAAACCCTAGAAGGCGCGCTGCCCGATTTGGCGGCCAGTCGCATCATTGAAAATGTACTCAAGCCCGCCTTTCGCCGCGGCGACTATGCGGGCGGCATCGACTTGGCGCTCGACCATGCCATGGCGCGCATCAATGGCGAGCCTTTGCCTGAGGTTGAGCCCCAAGACGCGCCAGGGAAAAAAGGCGCGGACTGGTCTGGCCTGCTCATCTTTGCTTTCTTCTTTGTGCCCATCGCAGCCACGGTTTTGCGCGGTATTTTTGGCAATAAGCTCGGATCGCTGGCCACAGGCGCAGCCGTCGGCGGCGTGGTTTGGCTGATGTTTGCGCTGGTGCCAGCGGCGATAGGGGCGGCGCTAGCGAGCTTTTTCTATGCTTTGATCAGCAGCGGCTCGGGGCGCGGCGGCGCTTTGGGCAATGGTGCGCCGGTGATTTTTGGTGGCGGTGGGGGCGGTTTTGGCTCAGGCGGTGGCTTCGGTGGTGGTGGCGGATTTAGCTCAGGTGGCGGCGGCGACTTTGGCGGCGGCGGGGCTTCTGGTGGTTGGTAAGTTGGCACTAACACTGCGGCAATACAATGCTCAGCAAGAGTGGAGCTAAGTTCAAGAATGAGCGCAGATAGCCAAACAGCAAACGCCCGCAGTTGGCGCGCCGCGCTTTTGCTCTACACCCAGCCCGCCACGCTGCGCATGGCTTTGCTCGGCTTTGCCGCTGGCCTGCCCTATTTGCTTTTGTTTGGCACTTTGAGTTTTTGGCTGCGCGAAGCGGGCATAGACAAAAGCACTATCGGGCATTTGTCTTGGGTCGGTTTGATGTTCGCCTTCAAGTGGGTATGGGCGCCGCTGGTCGACAAAATGCGCTTGCCCCTCCTTGGGCGCTTATTTGGTCAGCGCCGCAGCTGGTTGCTCTTGGCGCAAGTGGTGGTTATTGGCGCGCTGATCGGCATGGCGCTGAATGACCCTAAGCTCAATCTCAATCTTACCGTTTGGTTTGCGCTGACGCTAGCCTTGGCCGCGGCCACGCAAGACATTGCGCTGGATGCCTTCCGCATCGAATCCGCTCCCAGCAGCGAGCAAGCTGCACTCGCCGCCACTTATCAAGGCGGCTATCGTTTGGCCATGATTTGGGCGGGCGCGGGCGCCCTGTGGCTAGCCGCAGGGGCGCAAGACCCGCAAGTGAGTGCCTACGACCCGAGCGCTTGGCGCTGGGCTTATTTGGTCATGGCAGCATCGATGGGCGTGGGCTTGGTCACGGTTTTGCTCAGCCAAGAGCCAGTGGCTAACAAGCGCGAGCAAGCCGATGCCCATTACCAAGCCTTGTTGCTAGCGGTGAGTGAACGCGGCGCGCCCATTGCCGGTGTCGCTGCTTTTGGCTTGTGGGCGCTGGCGGTCTTGTTCATGGTGGCGAACGCGGCCAAACTGGGGTGGATGCTGCAGTTAAGCGCTGTGCTGCACTACCCCGTGGCCGCAGTCGTGTTGCTGGCTTTGCTCGCTAGCGTTTTGGCGCTAAAAGGCCAGGCATTGCCGCGCTACGCGCCAGCGGCAGGCAGCCGCGGTCAGCGCGCGTTGGCGTGGACGCAAGCGTCCTTCATCGCGCCCTTCGCTGACTTTTTGCGGCGCTATGGCTGGCATGCTTTGTTGATTTTGGCCCTGATTGCGGTCTACCGCATCAGCGACATCGTCATGGGCGTGATGGCGAATCCGTTTTATGTGGATATGCAGTTCACCAAAACCGAAGTCGCCACGGTGACCAAGTTCTACGGCGTCATCATGACGCTGGCGGGCGCATTTATCGGTGGCGTGCTGACGCTGCGCTTTGGCGTCTTGCGTATTCTTATGTTGGGCGCGCTGTTGAGTGCCGCGACCAATCTGCTGTTTGCTTGGCTTTATGGCCACGGCCACGATGTCAGCGCGCTGATCGCGGTGGTCTCGGCTGACAATCTGTCTAGCGGTATCGCCTCGGCCGCCTTCATCGCTTATCTGTCGGGCTTGACCAGCACGCAATACACGGCGACGCAGTACGCGCTCTTCTCCTCCATGATGGTGCTGCTGCCCAAAACCTTGGGCGGCTTCTCAGGCGAATATGTTGACCACTTTGGTTGGGAGAGCTTTTTTGTCGCCACCGCGCTGTTAGGCATACCGGTTTTAGTCTTGATCGTGTTAGCGGAACGCAGTCAGCGTATGCTGGCGGCAGCAAACAAAAACACTACTGATTAAATAGCTGCTCAGGCAGATTTGGCGGCCTAAAACGCCAAAAAGGCACTTAAAAACACCTTTTTTGAGCACTTGAACCCTGTTTTAAGCCGGTTTGAGCAGACTGAGCCACTGCGCGGCGGGCAGCTTCCAGTTTTTCTTCAACACATCGCAGCGCAGCGTCAGCGTGGCGGCATCGACATTGCGCGCTTGGCGCATGGCCAGCACCACGACATTGCCTTCGCGTGTGGGTTTAAACGCCAAGACATTGTGCTTGCCAAAGGCCAGCTTGATGCGCGCCAAACTTTGTGCATAGCCCTGCGTATGCCCAAACAAATTGATGGTGGTGATGCCCTCATCGCGCAGCACTTGGCGGCAAGCGCTGTAAAAATCGACGCTGTCGAGCACCGGGCCTTGCGCCTCTTGGTCATACAAATCCACCATCAGCGCGTCCACGGTTTGCGCGTGATCGGGGTAATGCACCCACTCGTTGGCATCGCCCCACAGCACTTGCAGCTGCGCATCATCAGGCGGCAAGGCAAACCATAGTCGGCAAGCGGCGATCACTTGCTCGTTGATCTCGACCGCCGTAGTTTTGCAGCCCACTTGGCGCGAGCAAAACTTGGTTAAAGCGGCGGCGCCCAAACCCAACTGCACGGCGTGCAAGCTGCGCAAATGCTGCGGGTCGCCCACATCGTGCCAGAGCAGCCAAGCCATCATGCGCTGGACATAGTCCAGCTCGAGCGTGTAGGGGCGGCGCAGGCGCATGCAGCCTTGCACCCAGGGCGTATCGCCTAAGTGCAAAAAGCGCAGGCCGTCGCCCTCAGAGCACGACACGCTGGGCAGATCGCTTTGTATATCGTTTAGCAAATCGCTCATCGCTTTAAGAGCTGCTGCGTTTGCACTTCAGCCTCCAACCAATCCAACACGGGGTAAGCGCCGGGGAGCACGGGCTCCAGCGTAATTGGGAAGTGCTGCCAGCTCATGCTTTGACCTTCGCGCATTTGTAGCTCGCCTGCCCACTCAAACACCTTGCACCAATGCAGGCGCACATGGGCGTGCTCGTAGACATGCTCGCTCACGCGCCAAGCGTGGGCGGCGCCGATGCGTATGCCCAGCTCCTCGTGCAACTCGCGCGCCAGTGCCGCCGCCACGCTCTCGCCCGCTTCGAGCTTGCCACCCGGAAACTCCCAAAAGCCCGGATACGGTTTACCCGGCGGGCGGCTGGTGAACAGCAAAGCGCCATCGGCGCGTATCAACACGCCCACGGCGACTTCGGTAATAGGAATTGCGTTTTGCATCGAAGGGCTCGCCAAAAAACAAAAAAGCGCACAGCCTAAACCATGCGCCTTGATTTTAATGAACGCTGGACTGGCGTAAACCGACGCAGCGTTTTCTTGTTGCTTAGAACTTGTAAGTCACGCCGAGGTTCACGCCATCGACTTTGACTTGGCTTTTCTTGTGGTAGACCATGTAGTCCAAGCTCACGCCGACATTCTCGCCGATGCGGTAAGAAGCACCCAAGCCCCAAGAAACGCTGTTG
>CAZUUN010000063.1:4799-8294 GCA_964622735.1 uncultured Burkholderiaceae bacterium
GGGAATGCCTTGCCGCACCAGCTGCAGGCACGATTATCACTAAAAATAACACTTTGCAAAACATGCAGCCCTAGGAACTACCCTAGGACAATGCCGATTGTTCCTTGGCGCTCCAGCCTTGGGCAAATTGGCGCGCCACGCGGCCCGAGCGCGCGCCGCGTTCGAGCGCCCATAAAAGCGCATCGCCGCGCGCGGCTTCAATCTCAGCTGGGCTGGCGCCAAAGTGCGCCAACCAGTGCGCAGTTATCTGCAAATACTGCTCTTGGCTGAAAGAATAAAAGCTCAGCCATAAGCCAAAGCGCTCTGAGAGCGAAATCTTTTCTTCTATGACTTCGCCTGGGTGCAACTCGCCATCGGCACTGTGCTGATAAGACTGGTTCTCGCGCATAGTCTCGGGCAGCAAATGGCGGCGGTTGCTGGTGGCATAGACCAAAACATTGCTGCTGGCGGCGGCGATGCTGCCGTCTAAAACCGACTTCAGCGCTTTGTAATTCGTCTCGCCCGCTTCAAAGCTCAAATCGTCGCAATACAAAATGAATTTTTCGGGGCGCGCCGCGAGCAAATCCAAAATATCGCCCAATTCCAGCAAGTCGGTTTTGTCCACCTCGATCAAGCGCAGGCCCTCGGGCGCAAAGTGTTGCAGCACCGCTTTGATCAGCGACGATTTGCCCGTGCCGCGTGCGCCCGACAGCAGCACATTGTTAGCGCCCTGCCCCAGCACAAAACGCGCGGTGTTGGCGACTAAGCGGGCTTTTTGTTCATCGATGCCGTGCAGATCGGCCAGCAAGGGCGCGCGTATATTCGTCACTGGCGCGAGCCAGCGCTTGTGCCCTTGTGCGCGCCAGCGCCAAGCAATCGCAGCCTCCCAATCGGGCGCTTGCGGCGGCTGCGGCGTGTTTTGCGCCAGCAGCTCATTCGTGCGGCGCAGTTCGAGCGCAATTTGCGCTAAAGAGTGTGAGATGTCTGATTGGTACATAAGCGACTAAACCCGCAAAGAAGCGAAAAATGGTAGGCTAGCGTGAGTGCCCAAGCGCACCCCCATTTTTTTGAAGGAACAGCGAATGCCCACTCTGAACCAACGCGCAGTGTATCCCGCCTTGCTGGCTGCTTGTCTGCTGGCAGCCTGCGCCACGCCGCAAAACAGTGCCCGCGCGCGGCCTGTGCTCTACCCCAATGCGGCGTTTGAGAGCATGGGCGCCGCCAACGCGAACCAGGTTTTGAACAATTGCATTAGCCATGCACAAGCCCAGGGTTTGAGCGCCAGCAACCAAGCCTTGGCCTCGAATGCAGGTAAAGGCGCGGCGACTGCCGGCGTCATGGCTGCAGTCGGTGCTTTGGTCACGGGCGGCAATGGCGGCGATGTGCTCAAACGCGGGGCACAGGGCGCTGCCGTGGGTGCGGCCGGTGGCGCGGTCAGCGGCGCATACGAAGAGCAATACAGCCCCATCTACCGCCGCTTTATCGAAACTTGCGTGGCCGAGCGCGGCTTAAAGGTCTTGGGTTGGAATTAAGCTTTTTATGCATCCAAACAGCGTTTCAGGCCGTCAAACCTGCCTGAATAGCTATTTAAAAAATAGCACTTGTGACTGTTGCTAATTTTCATAAGCCTTTACTAGTCATGCCCCAGTCTCCATCCACTGCTTCGCTCGGCAACCCGCCCCGCGCTTGGGCGCAGCGCTGGCGCGCACTGCCGCGTGATGTACGCGACACGCTCTTCTTGTTGCTCGTCATCGCCTGGGTGGTTGCCCCGCATGTGCAACACATTCCGTTGTGGTGCAGCGCTTTGGCCGTGGCGGTGTTGTTGGGCCGCGCTTATTTGGCGCTGCAAGGGCGGCCGTTGCCGGGTTTGCGCCTGCGTTTGCCCCTGCTGTTGGCCGCGCTCTTGGGCACTTGGCTCAGCTACAAAACCCTGTTGGGGCGCGAAGCAGGCATCACACTGGTCGTTGTGCTGCTGTGCATGAAAACACTGGAGTTGCGCGCGCGCCGCGATGCTTTTGTAATTTTCTTTTTGGGTTTTTTTGTCCTGCTGACCCACTTTTTGTATTCGCAAGCGCTGTGGTTGGCCGCTGTCATGCTCTTGGGTTTGTGGGGCTTGCTCGCCGCCGTGGTGAATGCCCATATGCCGGCAGGCCGCCCGCCCTTGGCGCAAGCCTTTAAAACCGCAGGCTGGCTCATGCTTTTCGGCGCGCCCATCATGGTGGTGCTTTTTGCTTTATTCCCGCGCTTTGCGCCGCTCTGGGGCGTAGCGGGCGACAGCGCGGCAGCTAAAAGTGGCCTGAGCGAGCGCATGAAAGTCGGCAGCGTGGCCGAAGTCGCGCTCGACGATGGCATCGTCATGCGCATTAAATTTGCGGACGAAGCACCGCCGAAAAGCGAGATGTATTTCCGCGGCCCGGTGCTCTCTAGCTTTGACGGCCAAGAGTGGACGCCCGATGAGTTTGCCCGCATCACACCAACAAGCCCAGGGCTGAGCCCAGCAGTGCAAGGCCGCGGCCCTAATTACCAATACCAAGTCACACTCGAGCCTTTGTACCGCCCTTGGGTTTTTGCGCTCGATGTGGCGACGCAGTTGCCGCAATTGGATGGCCGGGCGGTGTGGCAAAACGCCGATTTACAACTCATCACGCGCCGACCCGTGAGCGATTTGCAGCGCTACAGTGCCAGCAGCCAAACGCAGTATCGCTACGCCCTAGACCTGCCGCGTTGGCAGCAACAGCAAAACAGTGGCTTGCCTGCGCAAAGCAATCCGCGCACGCAAGCATGGGCGAAAGACTGGGCGCGTCAAGCCCAGCAAGCCAACCCGAGTCTCGACGCGGCGGCGCTGGCCGAGAAGTTCTCCAGCTACTTGCTGCAGTATTTGTACACCGAGAACTACCGCTACACGCTCGAACCGGGCGAATTTGGCGTTAACAGTGCCGACGAGTTTTGGTTCGATAAAAGAGAAGGCTTTTGCGAGCACATTGCGTCCAGCTATGTCATTGCCATGCGCGCCATTGGCGTGCCCGCGCGCATCGTCACCGGCTACCAAGGCGCTGAGCTCAATTCGCTCGACGATTTTTGGGTAGTGCGCAATAGCGACGCCCACGCTTGGGCCGAAATTTGGGTGCAAGGCAAGGGTTGGCTGCGCATCGACCCCACGGGCGCGATTGCGCCCTGGCGCGTGGACAGGGTGCAGCGCCGTTTGAGCGCCGAGCCGACGGCGGTGGGCGCCGCTTTTGGGCGCGTCGTCAGCCCCAATTTATTGGCGCAAATGCGCCGCGTTTGGGAGGCGAGCAACAACACTTGGAACCAGTGGGTGCTCAATTACACGCAAACGCGCCAGCTCGACGCTTTAAAAAAACTCGGCTTCGAATCACCCAGTTGGCAAAGCTTGGTGCAGCTTTTAGGCGTGTTGTTCGCTGTCGGCGCCTTGGTCGGCGCGGTTTATTCCTATTGGCAGCGCCAGCACATAGACCCGTGGCTGCGGCTCTTGCGCCAAGCGCGGGCGCGACTGGC
>CAZUUN010000064.1:0-8265 GCA_964622735.1 uncultured Burkholderiaceae bacterium
CCATGCGCGAGGGCTCGGGCTTGGTCGAATTTGAAAAACGCTTTCCCGATCGTTACTACGATGTCGGCATAGCCGAGCAACACGCTTTGACCTTTGCCGCTGGTTTGGCTTGCGAGGGTTTGAAGCCGGTCGTCGCCATTTACTCCACCTTTTTGCAACGCGCTTACGACCAGTTGATCCACGATGTGGCGGTGCAAAAGCTGCCCATGGTGTTGGCGCTAGACCGCGCGGGCTTGGTTGGTGCCGATGGTGCGACCCACGCAGGCGCTTATGACATCGCGTTTTTGCGCTGCATTCCGAATGTTTCGATAGCCTGCCCAGCCGACGAAGCCGAGTGCCGCCAATTACTCAGCACTGCTTTTGCGCAAGACCATTGCGTGGGGGTCCGCTACCCACGCGGCGCGGGTGTGGGCAAAACACCTGCTAATGATTTGAGCACCTTACCGTTCGGCAAGGGCGAGATTCGGCGCCAAGGGCAATCGGGTTTGGCTATTTTTGCTTTTGGTCCTTTGCTGTATGCCGCGCTCGAAGCGGCCGAACAGCTTGACGCCACCGTGGTGAATATGCGCTGGGCCAAGCCACTCGACACCGAGCTGCTAGAGGCAGTCGCGCGCAGCCACGAAAAATTAGTCTGCGTGGAAGACAGCTGTATAGCAGGCGGCGCTGGCTCTGCCGTGCTGGAGGCGCTAGCGCAAGCGGGTCTGTTTAAGCCTACGCTCTTGCTGGGCTTGCCTGATGAATTTATCGAACATGGCGATCCCGTCAAGCTCATGGCCTTGCAGGGTTTGGATGCTGTGGGTATAGAGAAATCCATTCGCGCTTGGGGTCTATAAATGCCAGCCGCACCGCGCTTAGCATTGGTCGCGGGCGAGTCTTCGGGCGATTATTTGGGCGCGCTGCTTTTAGCATCTGCCAAAAAACAATGGCCTGAGCTCTCCAGCTTTGGCATAGGCGGCGAGAAAATGCGCGCCCAAGGCTTTGACGCTTGGTGGCCCGCGCACAAGCTGGCGGTGTTTGGCTATGTCGAAGTGCTACTGCGCTACCGCGAGATCATAGGCATACGCCGCGCACTGCTGCAACGCCTGCGCCAAGACGCAACCCACCGCCCTGATATTTTTATCGGCATCGACGCGCCCGACTTTAATTTGCAGCTGGAAACCGAGCTAAAAAAATCGGGCGTCAAAACCATCCACTTTGTCAGCCCCTCGATTTGGGCTTGGCGGCCCGAGCGCATAGAGAAAATTCGCGCCGCCGCCGACCATGTGCTCTGCCTTTTCCCTTTCGAGCCCGCGCTTTATGCCGCTGCGGGCATAGACGCGACTTTTGTCGGCCACCCTTTTGCCGCACACATACCCATGCAGCCTGATCGCGCAGCGGCCCGCGCCGCGCTCGGGCTGGCGAGCGATGCCAGTGTGGTGACGCTGATGCCGGGCAGCCGCGCCAGCGAAGTCAAATATTTAGCGCCGCATTTTTTACAAGCTGCGGCATTGGTCTTGCAACAAGCACCGCAGACACAGTTTTTGCTGCCCGCCGTGCCCGCTTTGGCCGAGCGCATACGCGCACTGGCGGCTGGTTACCCCGCATTGGCAAGCAGGCTGCAGATACTCGACGGGCAGTCGCACACCGCATTAGCGGCCTGCAACAGCGCCTTGATTGCCAGCGGTACAGCCACACTGGAAGCGGCCTTGTTCAAACGCCCGCATGTGATTGCTTACCGCATGAACCCGCTCAACTGGCTGCTGATCAAGCGCAAGCGCTTGCAGCCTTGGGTGGGTTTGCCCAACATCTTGTGCCGCGAGTTTGTCGTGCCCGAATTTTTGCAAGAGGCCGTGCAAGCGCCCGCGCTAGCCGCGGCTGTGCTGGCGCAATTGCAAGACACGAGGGCGCAAGCTACCATAGCCGCGCGCTTTATAGCCCTACACCAAGAGCTAATGCCGCCGAGTGCCGATGTCTTAGGGGATGTTTTGCAGAAAATTTATGCATCAAAACCGGAGTTTAAGCCGTCAAACCTGCCTGAACAGCTATTGAATCAATAGTATTACAAGCCATGCAAAAACTTTGGGCTGGTGTGGATGAAGCAGGCCGTGGGCCGTGGGCCGGCGCGGTTTTTGCTGCGGCCGTGATTTTGGATCCCAAGCGCCCCATTGCGGGCTTGGCTGACTCCAAAAAACTCAGCGCGGCGCGGCGCGAAAAACTCTATGCACAAATTTGCGAACAGGCGCTGTGCTATTGCGTGGCACAAGCGAGCGTGCAAGAAATCGACCACTTGAATATTTTGCAAGCCACCATGCTGGCCATGCGCCGCGCGGTGGAGGGCTTGGCCCTGCAACCCGCCCATGTGCAGGTCGACGGCAACCGTTTGCCGCAGTGGATCTATAGCGCCGAAGCGATCGTCAAGGGCGATGGCAGCGTTGCGGCCATTTCTGCCGCCTCGATACTCGCCAAAGTCAGCCGCGATGCCGACTGCGCGCGCTTAGACGCGCTCTACCCAGCCTATGGTTTTAGCCGCCACAAAGGCTACGGCACGGCTGAGCACCAACGCGCGCTCAACAGATTTGGTCCTTGCGCGGAGCACCGCAGCAGCTTTGCACCCATACGACGCGCACTGGCTGGCGCGCTGTAATTCACCTCTGAAACAGCGCCTATTTGAGTGTTTCTTCATAGCAACGAATGCTGTATTTGTGCGGAAAAATACGCAAAATAAGACAGTTGCTTGAATAACTGTAGGGGCGCCTCTATACTTCGACTGTAACTTGCGCACCTGTGAGGCGTGCAAGCGCTGAGACGAAAAATAGGCCTGCCATTCAGCAGGCTACTTTTTCAAAAATACTTTGCACCCGCGTTTCCACCTTTGTCACTTGACTGCTTTCATCCTCCATGTCTAGCACCCCAAACAGCTCACAAGCCACCAGCAGCAAGCTACCAGGTTTAGCGCGCGCGCTGATGATGGCGGGCAAAATCACCGAAGCCACGGCCAACGAGGTGCTGCGCAAGGCCATCAGTAGCAAAACACCTTTTGCGGCGGAATTGATCAACGCCAATGCCATCACATCGAGTGAAATGGCGCACACCCTGTCACTGGCCTTTTCCGTGCCTTTACTGGACTTGGATGCGGTAGAAATTGCGCGCTTACCCAAAGACTTGCTCGACACCAAAATTTGCATCGAGCACCGGGTGCTTGCCCTCATCAAACGCGGCAACCGCATCACGGTCGCCACAGCAGACCCTTCAGACCAACAAGCCGCGGACAAAGTTAAATTCGCAACGCAGATGAGCGTCGACTGGGTCGTGGTCGAGTACGACAAAATCGCGGCGATTGTGGCCACCATGGGCGCAAGCGCCAGCGAAGCGCTGGACAGCATCATGTCAGGCGATATCGACTTTGCCGAAGCCAACATTGATGAAGTTGACGAAAATGCGCAAGAAACCGCGACCGATGTCGATGACGCGCCGGTCGTCAAATTTTTACAAAAAATGCTATTCGACGCTTACAATATGCGCGCTTCGGATTTGCATTTTGAGCCTTACGAAACCAATTACCGCGTGCGTTTTCGCGTCGACGGCGAATTGCGAGAAATCGCCAGTCCGCCTGTCGCCATCAAAGAGAAGCTGGCATCGCGCATCAAGGTGATCTCGCGTCTCGACATCTCTGAAAAACGCGTGCCGCAAGACGGCCGCATGAAAATGAAAATCGGTGCGAATGTCATCGATTTTCGGGTTAGCACTTTGCCGACCATGTTCGGCGAAAAAATCGTGATTCGTATTTTGGATCCGTCTAGCGCCAAACTCGGAATTGAGGCGCTGGGCTACGAGCCTATCGAGAAAGAGCGACTCTTGGCTGCCGTGGCTCGTCCTTACGGCATGGTGTTAGTCACCGGCCCCACCGGCTCGGGTAAAACAGTTTCCCTCTACACCTGCTTGAATATTCTGAATAAGCCAGGCGTGAATATTTCGACGGCAGAAGATCCCTGCGAGATTAACTTGCCAGGCGTGAACCAAGTCAACGTGAATGACCGAGCGGGTTTGACCTTTGCCGCAGCGCTCAAATCTTTCTTGCGCCAAGATCCTGACATCATCATGGTCGGTGAGATTCGTGACTTGGAAACTGCTGACATCGCCATCAAAGCAGCGCAAACGGGCCATATGGTTTTGTCAACCCTGCACACCAACGATGCACCAACCACGCTCACGCGTATGCTGAATATGGGCATTGCACCGTTCAACATTGCCTCGAGTGTGATTTTGATCACCGCGCAGCGTTTGGCGCGACGCTTGTGCGCCACTTGCAAAGAGCCGCAAGACTTGCCGCAAGAAACCTTGTTAGAGGCTGGTTTTCAACCAGACGACCTCGATGGCTGGGTGCCTTACAAACCCGTGGGCTGCAATGCCTGCAACAAGGGCTATAAAGGGCGCGTGGGCATTTACCAAGTCATGCCCATCAGCGAAGAAATACAGCGCATCATCCTGACGCAAGGCACTGCTCTAGACATTGCCAAACAAGCAGAAGCGGAAGGTGTCCGCAGCTTGCGTCAGTCTGGCCTGCTCAAGGTCAAACTGGGAATGACTTCGCTAGAAGAAGTTCTGTCCGTAACCAACGCGTAAACCCCACGCGAACAAGAGATAAGCATTTATGGCGACCGAAAAATCAACTAGCAATCGCAAATCTGGCGCAAAACCCGCAGCGTCTAAAGACTTGGTTTATGTTTGGGTCGGGAAAGACAAAACTGGAAAAATAGTCAAAGGTGAAATGCGCGCCCAAGGCGAAAGCCAAGTGCAGGGCGCTTTGCGCCGCCAGGGCGTGATGGTCACCAGCGTAAAAAAACGCAAGATTGGCGGTGGTAAGGCTATCAAGCCCAAAGACATCATGATTTTTACGCGCCAATTGGCGACCATGATGAAAGCTGGTGTGCCCTTGCTGCAAGCATTTGACATTGTGGGGCGCGGTAATCCGAATGCCAGTGTTGCCAAGCTGCTGAATGACATTCGCTCCGATGTAGAAACCGGTACTTCTCTGTCCTCGGCGTTCCGCAAATTTCCCAATTACTTTAATGCGCTCTACTGCAACTTGGTAGAGGCTGGCGAGCAGGCCGGTATCTTGGAAGCTTTGCTCGATCGCCTAGCGGTTTACATGGAGAAAACTGAAAACCTGAAATCAAAAATCAAATCGGCCTTGATGTATCCGATCTCGGTCATCATCGTCGCTTTTGTCGTGGTCGCGGTGATCATGATTTTTGTGATTCCCGCGTTTAAAGAGGTTTTCAGCAGTTTTGGCGCCGAGTTGCCAGCCCCGACGCTTTTCGTCATGGCCATCAGCGAATTTTTTGTCAGTTACTGGTGGTTGATTTTTGGCGGTATCGGTGGCGGGCTCTACTTTTTTTTCCAAGCGTGGAAGCGCAGCGAAGCCGTGCAAGCTTTTATGGATAAAGCCCTGTTAAGAATACCAATTTTTGGCCCTTTGATGGAAAAAGCCGTGGTCGCGCGCTGGACGCGCACGCTCTCGACCATGTTTGCCGCAGGCGTACCTTTGGTCGAAGCGCTCGACTCTGTGGCTGGCGCCTCAGGCAACTACCTGTACAAAACTGCAACCGAGAGAATCCAACGCGAAATCTCGACCGGTACCAGCCTAACCATGGCCATGGGCAATGCCAATCTCTTTCCGAGTATGGTGCTGCAAATGGTTGCCATTGGTGAAGAGTCAGGCTCCATTGACCACATGCTGGGCAAAGCCGCTGACTTTTATGAGGCCGAGGTGGATGACGCGGTCGCGGGTCTGTCGAGTCTGATGGAGCCCATCATCATCGTCGTATTGGGTGGCATCATTGGCGGCATTGTGGTTTCCATGTACCTGCCCATCTTCAAATTGGGCTCAGTGGTCTAATGTTGGAAGCGTTTTTTCAGGCACTGCAGGACTTGCCGCCCGCAGGCTTTACCGCCTTGCTCGGCGTGGTCGGCTTATTGGTCGGCAGCTTCCTCAATGTGGTGATTTACCGCACGCCCAAAATCATGGAAGAAGAGTGGGCGCAAGAAGCCGAGGCTTATGCCCAGCGCGAGAACCCGAATTGGCAGCCCCAGCCCGCTGCGCTCAGCCTTTCGCAACCGCGCTCGCGTTGCGGCAGCTGTGGCCATCGCATCCGCTGGTATGAAAATATTCCGCTATTGAGCTGGCTTTTTTTACGAGGCAAATGCTCCGCTTGCAAAACCAGCATTTCGCTGCGTTACCCTTTGATTGAGTTGGCTACTGGCTTGCTCTTTGCCTACACCGCTTGGCGCTTTGGTGCCACTTGGGCCACTTTGGCTTGGTGCGCCTGCACCGCTGCGTGGATGGCCTTGTTCTGGATCGATTGGGACACCACTTGGTTGCCCGACAGCATCAATATGCCGCTGCTGTGGTTAGGTTTAATCGCCGCCATACTCCACATCAATCCGCTGATTGCACAGTTTAACGACGCCTTTTGGGGCGCTGTCGTTGGCTATTCCATCTTAATTCCCTTGGCTTGGGCTGTGAGCAAAATCAAGGGCCAGGCCGCGATGGGCAACGGTGACTATAAATTGCTCGCCAGCCTGGGGGCCTGGCTAGGTTGGCAAGCCTTGCTCCCCGTTCTGCTGCTCTCCTCCGTCACGGGCGCCGCCATCGGCATCGGTTTGGCCCTGAACAAGCGCCTGCGCAGCTATAACAACGCCACTGGCAGCGAGGGCAATTACATGCCCTATGGTCCCTTTTTGGTACTCGCGGGCTTGATCGTCTATGTGATCGGCACCCAAGACCTGCTGGCTTTGATCGGCTTGAACTTCTGAACGGGCTCGCAGCCGTGCAACAGCGCAAACCACGCATCGGTTTAACCGGCGGCATAGGTAGCGGTAAAAGTACGGTCGCCCAGTTTTTACAAGCACAAGGCTGCGCCATCGTCGATGCCGACGCCATTGCCCGCAGCGTAGCCAGCCCCCAAGGCTCGGCTTTAGACGCTTTAGCCGCCGCATTTGGCTCCGAATACATAACGCCTGAGCAAGGACTCAACCGCGCTGCCATGCGCGAATTGGTTTTTCATAACCCAGCATTGCGCGTACAGCTCGAATCAGTTTTGCGCCCTTTTATTTTGCAAGGCATCGCCGATGCCGCCCAGGTGGCGTCAGCTGACGAGCAGGTGCAAGCCATCGTATTTGACATCCCTTTGCTGGTTGAGAATTTGCCACAATGGCGCCCCTTGCTCGACTGCGTTATCGTCGTCGATTGCAGTACCGAGACGCAAATCAAGCGCGTGCTCGCGCGCAGCTCCAGCAGCGGCTGGACGCGTACCCAAGTCGAGGGTGTGATCGCGGCGCAGGCCACGCGCGCGGCGCGCCTGGCAGCTGCTGACTTTGTGATAGAAAACGAAAACATCGATTTGAATCAATTGCAAGAGCGCACTATCGCGGTTTGGCAAGCCATACGCCATTGCTACTGAATCGATAGCTACTCAGGCAGGTTTGGTAGGGAAAATAGGCCATTTACCCCCTATTCAAGAGCCAGACGGCCAAGACCGTCAGCGCCTTTATGCAAAGCTATACTCCTTAGCATGAACCGCGACCAACTTCACCACATCCGCACCGATTACGCCCGCGCCACCTTAGATGAAAGTCATGCGCCCGCGCTTCCGACTGATCTGTTTCAACGCTGGCTGAACGAGGCCATCACTGCAAAAATCGATGAGCCCAATGCCATGACACTGGCCACCGTGGGCAGCAATTTGCGCCCCAGCGTGCGCACCGTCTTGATCAAAGAATTCAGCCCCGAAGGCATCATTTGGTACACGCACTACAGCAGCCGCAAAGGCCAGCAATTGGCAGGCAACCCCTTTGCCGCATTGCAATTCCACTGGGTGCAGCTCGAGCGCACCGTGCGCATCGAGGGCCGCGTCGAAAAAGTCGATGCCGCACAAAGTGATGCCTACTTTGCATCGCGCCCCAAACTCAGCCAAGTCGGTGCTTGGGCCTCGCCCCAGAGCCAAGTCATCGCGGGCCGCGCCGAGCTCGATGCGCGCGTCGCCGCCCAAGAAGCCCGCTTTGCGCAAGCAGACGAACTGCCGCGCCCTGCGACTTGGGGCGGCTATCGCCTCGTGCCCGACTATTGGGAGTTTTGGCAAGGGCGCCCCAGCCGCTTGCACGATCGACTGTGTTATCGTCTTGAAAACAATGCTTGGCACATGCAGCGCCTCGCGCCCTGAAGTTCACCGTACCCCCTCTTATGACGACCAAGCCGCCCACAAAAACCACCACCGCCCGCAAAAA
>CAZUUN010000065.1:0-8072 GCA_964622735.1 uncultured Burkholderiaceae bacterium
AAGGCAACATCGAGCAGGCATAGTATTTCGGCAGGCTCTCGTCCTCCGTCACGCGGTAGGCGTCCGCGGCTTGCCATTGGGCTTGCGCGACTTGCTCGATGGCTTGGTGTTCGTATTTTTCAGCGATTTTGTTCATGGTGGGGGTGCTCATCCCCTGATTTTATGCTGCTTAAGCGCCGCGCATGCTGTTCGGGCTGGCCGCCATGCGGGTCGTGGCGCTTTTTGCGCCTTTGGCCGCTGATAATGGCAAGCATGGGAGCGCCCAAGCAAGGCGCAGCCCAAGAGTACGCAACCTGAGAATCCGCAACCAGCCACGAGTCGTCTATGCCGCAGCCCCCTTTTGACGAAATGCACCGCGCCGATGGCAGCGTGCGCGCGCATTATGCCAATTACCAGCAATGGCTGGACGCGAAAACGACTGCGCATCTGCAAGCCAAGCAACAAGAGGCGGAGATGATTTTTCGCCGCGTCGGTATCACCTTTGCGGTCCACGACGCGCAAGACCCCGAGCACGCGGGCACTGAGCGCCTGATTCCTTTTGACACCATCCCACGCATCATTCCCAGCCACGAGTGGCAGCGCCTAGAGCGCGGTTTGATTCAGCGGGTAACGGCGCTCAACCGCTTTATCGAAGATGTCTACCAGCGCCAAGAAATCATCAAAGCTGGCGTGATACCGGCCGACCAAATTTTGGGCAATGCGCAGTTCCGCGCCGAAATGGTGGGTTTGACGGTGCCGGGCGGCGTCTACAGCCACATCAGCGGCATCGACATGGTGCGCGCCGCGACGCCACAGGGCGACGGCCAATACTATGTGCTGGAAGACAATCTGCGCGTACCCAGCGGCGTGAGCTACATGCTCGAGAACCGCAAGATGATGATGCGGCTTTTTCCTGAGCTCTTCACCCTGGCCATCGCACCCGTGGCACATTACCCCGACATGCTGCTGAACACGCTGCGCAGCGTTGCGCCCAAAGGCGTGGCCGAGCCAACCGTGGTGGTGCTAACGCCGGGCATGTACAACAGCGCGTATTTTGAGCATGCTTTTTTAGCCCAGCAAATGGGCGTGCAATTGGTCGAGGGCGTGGATTTGTTCACCCGCAACGATGCGGTGTTTATGCGCACCACGCAAGGCCCCAAGCGCGTGGATGTGATCTACCGCCGCATCGACGACGATTACCTCGACCCGCAGGCGTTTCGCCGCCACTCTGACTTGGGCTGCGCGGGTTTGATGGCCGCTTATCGCGCGGGCAAAGTAACGATTTGCAATGCACCGGGCACGGGCATAGGCGATGACAAATCGATTTATCCCTATGTGCCCGCAATGATTCGCTTTTATCTGGGCGAGCAAGCCCTCTTAGAGAATGTGCCGACTTATCTGTGCCGCAAAGACGAGGATTTGCAATACACGCTGGCGCATATGCACGAGCTGGTGGTCAAGGAAGTACACGGCTCGGGCGGCTACGGCATGCTGATAGGGCCCGCGGCGTCACAGCAAGAGCTGAGCGACTTCAAAGCCGCCGTGCGTGCGCGCCCCAAAAACTACATCGCCCAGCCCACCTTGGCGCTCTCCACCTGCCCGACCTATGTGCAAGGCGGCATTGCGCCGCGCCACATCGATTTGCGCCCCTTTGTGCTCAGTGGCAGCGAGGTGCAAGTCGTCGCTGGCGGCCTGACCCGCGTGGCGCTGCGCGAAGGCTCGCTGGTGGTGAACTCCTCGCAAGGTGGCGGCACCAAAGACACTTGGGTCTTGGAATAAAAACGCTAAGCCAACCCCAAACAATACTAATTTAATAGCTGCTCAGGCAGGTTTGACAGTGCCTACAGGCCAATTTCTTATAAAAAACAGGCTCTCGCTGCTTAAAACTGCCGCTCTAAGACCATGGTGTCGGCGCTGCGCTTCATGCTGAAGCGGCTTAAATAATTATTGCCCAGCAGAACATAAGGCATGTGCGGGCCTATCACCGCGTCAATGCCACTCACCGTGACCTCGCCTATGCGCACTTGCGCCAGCGTCACGCGCCAGCCTTGGGCCACACCATTGGCGGTGCCCATTTGTACCGGCGTGCCCGTTTCGCGGTAGCGGATGCCGATGCGGTCCGCATCGCCCATGCCCATGGCAATGGCAGACGCGCCCGTATCGACCATGAAGTTGACGCTACGGCCATTGATATAGCCTGGCGTGAAAAAATGCCCGTTCGTGCCCACCGGAATCGTGATGATGCTGCCCTGCTGGCGCCCACCCGTCGCGCCCACGCTCACCGGCGTACCCATGCGCAGGGTGCTGCGTTTGCCCAGCACTTCGAGCACGGCCTCTTGCCTGTCTTTGTCCACCGCGACCAGCTTGATCGCATCGCGGCTTTGACCCACGGCCAAGAGTTTGGGCGGGCTGCCATCGATGACGAGCAGCGCCTTGTCACCCAAAATACCAGTCAGGGCTATCGATTGCGCGCTAGCGCCCATGCCCAAGCCTAGACCTAAAACCAGCAAGCCAAGCCGAGTAAACATAAACGCCGCCTTTTTTAGTGGATGGGCGCAGGGCTTGCACAGCCTTGCGCCCGATTGCTGCATCAGTCGCGAAAGTTGTTGAACTCCAGCGGCACTTCGGTAATTTCCGTCTTCAACAGCGCAATCGCGCCTTGCAAATCATCGCGCTTGGCGCCGGTGATGCGCACCGAGTCGCCTTGTATCGACGCTTGTACTTTGATTTTGCTTTCTTTGATGGTCTTTTGGATCTTCTTGGCCAAATCGCTCTCGATGCCAGTTTTCACCTTAGCAATGCGGCGCACCTTGTCGCCACCCATTTTTTCGAGCTTACCGAACTCTAAAAAGCGCACATCGACATTGCGTTTGGTCAGCTTGTTGCGCAGCACATCTTCAATCTGCGCGAGCTGAAACTCGGCATCGCCCAGCAAATGAATTTCTTTCTCTTTCTCTTTGATCTCGATCGCGGCACTTGTGCCCTTAAAATCAAAACGCGTTCCCACTTCTTTGGCGGTGTTTTCCACCGCGTTCTTCACCTCGACCATATTGGGTTCGCAGACCGCGTCAAATGATGGCATTTTTTCTTCCTTCTCTATAAGCAGGCCGTCTGCGCCGCCGCTTTTTACAAGCTGGCTGATACGCAAACGCTAGGCCTTACACATGAATCAAATCCCGACTATGGTAGCGCAGAATCTCGTTCTTGAAAGCAATACGCCCTTACAAAGCCTCAACAGCTTTGGTATCAGCGCGCGGGCGGCGCAGCTCTTGCGCATCAAAAGCGCCGACGATGTGCGGGCCATGTTGGGGCAGCCGCACTGGGCCGCACGCGAGAAATTTATTCTCGGCGGCGGCTGCAATATCGTCATCACTGGCGACATCCAAGCGCTGGTGCTAAAAAACGAAATCATGGGCAAACGCTTCGTCGGCGAGACCGAGCGCGACTACATCATTGAAGCAGGCGCGGGCGAAAATTGGCACGACTTTGTGGCTTGGACACTGGCGCAAGGCTGGCCGGGACTTGAGAATTTGGCGCTGATCCCGGGCAGCGTGGGCGCTGCACCGGTGCAAAACATCGGCGCTTATGGGGTCGAATTGCAAGACCGCTTCGATTCGCTCGACGCGGTCGACCTCATCAGCGGTCAAGACCTGCGGCTTGATTCCGCGCAGTGCGGGTTTAGCTACCGCGATTCGGTTTTCAAACACGAGGGCGTGACCGTCGGTGGCTTAGGCTTAGCGGGCCGCGCGCTCATCACCCGCGTGCGCTTTGCTCTGCCTAAGGCTTGGAAGCCTGAGATCAGCTACACCGACTTGGCGCGCCGACTGCAAGAGCAGCCGCTGCAAGCGACGACGCCCGTGGCGCAAGCGCAAG
This sequence comes from uncultured Burkholderiaceae bacterium, assembly GCA_964622735.1. Classification (GTDB taxonomy): domain Bacteria; phylum Pseudomonadota; class Gammaproteobacteria; order Burkholderiales; family Burkholderiaceae_C; genus JAMIFN01. The sequence goes on from CAZUUN010000065.1 coordinate 3,853, forward strand.
AAATTTTTGACCTGGTGGTCGCCATCCGCCGCGCCAAACTGCCCGACCCTGCAGTGCTGGGTAATGCCGGTAGTTTTTTCAAAAACCCAACCGTCACGCCCGAGCAATGCGCCGATATCATCGCGCGCGAACCCAAGTTGGTGCACTACCCCATGCTGGACGGCAGCGTCAAACTGGCGGCGGGCTGGATGATAGAAGCCTGCGGCTGGAAGGGCAAAAGCATAGGCCGCGCAGGCGTGTATGAGCGCCAGGCTTTGGTATTGGTGAATAAAGGCGGCGCCGCCGACCCGTGCACGGGCGGCGAAGTGATGACGCTGGCGCAAGCGATACAAACCAGCGTATATGAGCGCTTTGGCATCCGCCTAGAGCCTGAACCAGTGGTGGTTTAAGCTCAACAACTACTACTGCTTTGATAGCTGCTCAGGCAGGTTTGACGGCTTAAAATGCCAAAAATATGCCAAAAATACCTAAAAACGCAAGTAGTCTGGCTTAGAAGCGCAAGAACACCGAACCCCAAGTAAAGCCGCCGCCCACACCTTCTAGCAGCAGGTGCTGGCCTTTTTTCACATCGCCCGCACGCACTGCGTGGTCGAGCGCCAAGGGTATCGAAGCGGCTGAGGTGTTGCCATGTTGATCGACGGTGACAACACATTTTTCGATCGGCAATTTCAGCTTTTTGGCCGTACTTTGCATGATGCGGATATTGGCCTGATGCGGGATCAACCAGTCAATGTCGGCTTCGGTTTTGCCCGCTTTGGCCAGCACCGTGCGCGCGGTTTCGTGCAAGACGCCCACGGCGAGTTTGAACACCGCTTGGCCGTCCATGCGCAAGCTCGGGTCACCCATGATTTGCCCGCCTTTGACATGGCCGGGAACACACAAAATATCGGTATAGCGGCCATCGGCATGCATATCGCAAGCCAAAATGCCGGGTTCGTCGCTGGCTTCGAGCACCACGGCGCCCGCGCCATCGCCAAACAACACGCAGGTCGTGCGGTCTTGAAAGTCGAGTAAGCGGCTAAAAATCTCGCTGCCGACCACCAACACGCGTTTGGCCGCGCCGCTGACGATCATGCTGTTGGCAACCGTCAGACCATAGATAAAACCACTGCAAACAGCTTGCACATCAAACGCGGGGCAGCCCAAAACCTTGGCGTGCTCGCCGCCCAAATCGGCCAATTTGCGCTGCAAAATGCTGGCCGTAGACGGAAACACCATATCGGGCGTGGAGGTGGCGACGATGATGAGATCGATATCGCCCGCAGTGCGGCCAGCCATCTGCAGGGCCGCTTGCGCCGCTGGCAAAGCCAAGTCGCTGGCCATTTGGCCGTCAGCCGCAAAATGGCGCGCGCGGATGCCCGTGCGCTCCACGATCCACTCGTCTGAGGTCTCGATGCCGCCTTGCGCCAACTGCGCCACCAAGTCAGCGTTCGTGAGTTTGCGGGTAGGCAAAAAACTGCCCGTGCCAGTGATGCGTGCGTAAAGACTCATACTCTCGATTGCCGTCTAAAGTGAATGTGGAAATGCAAAAAGCCCGCTCTGCTGGTGCAGCGTACGGGCTTAGCGCGAAATATGCAAAACGCCCAAGAGCGCTCGGGCGTATTAAGCTGCGTCTGATTTAGTCTTCAGAACTTTGCGGCCACGGTAAAAACCGTTAGGGCTGATGTGGTGACGCAGATGGATTTCACCAGTCGTCGCTTCGATAGCGGTACCGGGTGTCGTCAACGCGTTGTGCGAGCGGTGCATACCGCGTTTAGAAGGTGATTTTTTGTTTTGTTGAACGGCCATGACAGGCTCCTAAAAACAGCAAGAATTCAAAAATTTGCGCTTTACTGTTTTAAAGTGGTGGAGCCGCACCTGAAAGGAGCGACGCGACACAAAGCGCAATAGAAAAAATGATAAGGAGTGGTAGGACGTACAAGATTCGAACTTGTGACCAACGGATTAAAAGTCCGCTGCTCTACCAACTGAGCTAACGTCCCACTTGCTTATCGACAGCCTTCGATTATATAGAGTTTTTACCTCTTCAAGCAAATCGCTGTAAATTTCTTGAAAAAAAATGAGAGCAGAAATCAGGGCTTGTCGGGGTAGTCCACCTGCAGCACCTCGATTTGCACTTCGCCCGTGGGCGTGGGCAAACGCAATACATCACCCACCCGGTTTTTCAGCAAGACACGCGCGATGGGCGCGATCCAACTGACTTGGCCGTTTTGGGTATCCGCCTCATCTATTCCAATTATACAAACCTTGCGCTCTTGACTCGGGCCTGTTGCAGATATTTCTTCATACACAACGGTTGCGCCAAAAAATATCTGCTCGCTGCCGTGGTGCACGCTCGGGTCGACGATCTCGGCGATCTCTAAGCGCTTGGTTAAAAAATGGATGCGCTTGTCGATTTGACGCAAGCGCTGCTTGCCGTAGATGTAGTCGCCGTTCTCAGAGCGGTCGCCGTTTTTCGCGGCCCAGTGCACCACCTCGGTGACTTTGGGGCGCTCTTTGTCTATCAAGTCGAGTAGCTCGGTTTGCAAACGCGCAAAACCTTCAGGCGTGATGTAATTTTTGCCGCCGCTGGGCAAATCGGGTAAGACAAAGTCTTCGCCCTCGTCTTGATCACTCTCTTTAGTAAAGGCTTTGCTCATAGCGCAGGCGCGCCACTGGCGGCGCGCAGACTTTTAGGCTTGCGAAGGTTCATCGTTCACGGGCCAGTCGCGGATATAGGCTTTGAGCATTTGGTTCTCAAAGCCCTGACTCTCAACCACGGCTTTGGCGACATCATAAAAACTGATCACGCCCATCAAAACCTTGCCCTCCATCACCGGCATATAGCGCGCATGCGAATCGAGCATGACTTGCCGCACCTCCACCAAGTCGGTGTCAGGCGTGCACATGGCTGGTGTGGCGTCCATCACCTGCCCGACAGCCAAGGCGCGGTAATTGTCGGGCTGCTGGTGCAGCACGCGGATGACTTCGCGAAAGGTCAGCATACCCGCGAGTTCGCCCTGCCGCATGACGACGACCGAGCCGATGTCGCGCTCGGCCATGGTGCTGAGTGCTTGGTGTAGGGGCTGATCGGCTTGCGCCGTGTACAAGGTGCCGCCCTTGATGCGCATGATGTCGCTGACTTTCATAGCCTCTCCTTTTTTGTTATCACGGGTAGCCAAGTGGCAAGAAAAGTTTAGGCCATTTAACTTGCTCATGCAAGGCGAGCACTAGGCTGTGGTTTATTCAGCGTAAGGATTGTCAAAGTTGAGGCTGAGCAGCAAAAGCATTTCGAGCGCTTCCATCTCATCTGCATCCCGCGCATTTATCTCGTGGTCGTAACCTTGCGCATGCAAAACGCCATGCACGACCAAGTGGGCGTAATACTCCAACAGGCTTTTGCCCTGCTCTTTGGCCTCTTGCGCCACCACAGGCGCGCAGATCACAATGTCGGCGGCCAAATGCGGCGCGCCACTGTAATCAAAGGTCAGTACATTGGTGGCGTAGTCTTTGTTGCGGAATTGCAGATTCAGCGCTTGCCCTTCAGCACGCGCAACGATGCGCACCGACAACTCGGCCGTTTGCACGCTGGGCGCCAAAGCGTGACGCACCCAGCGCTGTACCCGCGCTTTGGTCAGCACATCTTGGTGCAACTTGGTTGCGAGCTGCAAATCCAAAGACAGACTTAAAGCCTTGCTCATGCTAGTATTTTTATAGCTACTCAGGCAGGATTGATAATGGTTATTGGCAAAAAACTATGGAAATCAGGCTTGCGCAGCGCGTTGCTGGCGCGAATAGCTGTGAACGCTATCCACCAAAACCTTCACGCTCTCAGGCGGCGTGTATTGGCTGATGCCGTGACCCAGATTGAAGATGTGCCCCACCCCACGCCCCGCGCCGCTGTGCGGCTGGCCAAAGTCATCTAACACGCTGCGCACTTGGCGCTCAATGGCGGCAGGTGGCGCAAACAGCACATTCGGATCGATATTGCCTTGCAACGACTTGTCGCAACCCGTCAGCACTTGGCGCGCGGTGTTCAGACTCATGGTCCAGTCTAGGCCCAAGACCTCGCAATCCAAGTCGCGCATGCGACCCAGCCACAAACCGCCGCCTTTGGTAAAGACTAGGCGCGGAATTTTCACGCCTTCCCATTCGGTATGCACTTGCGACAAGACGCGCTGGGTGTAGCTCAAGCTGAATTCATCAAACTCGCGACTCGCAAGCACACCGCCCCAGCTATC
>CAZUUN010000066.1:0-7966 GCA_964622735.1 uncultured Burkholderiaceae bacterium
CATAAATATCGTCGGCTGGCGCAGAGCGACTGGGCAGATACTCAGGGCGAACCGTCACGGTCATGGCGTAAGTGGGCATAGGCTTCATGATAAAAGATTTATTCGGCCAGCGAAAACCCGGGCGCGCTATTGCCCAGCTAAATCAGGGACAATTGCCGAATGAATGAAATTGCCACCAAAAATCCGCCCAAAGTGGGCTTTGTCAGTTTGGGCTGCCCCAAAGCGCTGACCGACTCTGAACTGATCTTGACACAACTGAGCGCCGAGGGCTACGAGACGAGCAAAACTTTTGAAGGGGCCGATCTGGTCATCGTCAACACCTGCGGCTTTATTGACGACGCAGTGAAAGAAAGCCTAGACACCATAGGCGAAGCCTTGGCGGTGAACGGCAAGGTCATCGTGACCGGCTGTTTGGGTGCCAGAACACTGGATAACAACACTATTAAAAGTGGAGCTGCTCAGGCAGGTTTGACGGCCTTAGATGCCGAAAAGACCCAAGAAAACATGGTCAAAAGCATACACCCGAGCGTTTTGGCGGTAACGGGCCCGCACGCTACACAAGAGGTGATGGACGCGGTGCATTTGCATTTACCTAAGCCGCACGACCCATTTATGGATTTGGTGCCCGCGGCTGGCATCAAGCTCACGCCTAAGCATTACGCCTATCTCAAAATCAGCGAAGGCTGCAACCACCGCTGCACCTTCTGCATCATTCCGTCGATGCGCGGCGATTTGGTCAGTCGCCCCATAGGCGATGTGCTGAAAGAAGCGCGCGCGCTGTTTGAGGGCGGCGTGAAGGAATTGCTGGTCATCAGCCAAGACACTTCGGCCTATGGCGTTGATGTGCAATACCGCACGGGCTTCTTTGATGGCAAGCCCGTCAAAACCCGCACGCTCGAACTGGCGCAAGAGCTGGGCGCATTGGCGCGCGAGCATGGCGCTTGGGTGCGCTTGCACTATGTCTATCCTTACCCCACGGTCGATCACCTGATTCCTTTGATGGCCGATGGTTTGATCTTGCCGTATCTCGATGTGCCTTTCCAACACTCGCACCCTGATGTCTTGAAGCGCATGAAGCGCCCTGCCAGCGGCGAACGCAATCTCGAACGCATACAAAAATGGCGCGAGTTGTGTCCCGAGCTGGTGATTCGTTCAACCTTTATTGCGGGTTTTCCGGGCGAGACGGAAGCCGAGTTTGAAGACCTGCTGCAATTCTTGCGCGAAGCGCAGATCGACCGCGCGGGCTGCTTTGCGTACTCCGATGTGCAGGGGGCTAAGGCCAATGAGTTGGACGGCATGCTGCCGTTAGAGCTGCGTGAAGAGCGCCGCGCCCGTTTTATGGCGGTGGCGGAAGAAATCTCGATCCAAAAACTCAAATCGCGCATAGGCGCGCGCATGCAGGTGCTGATTGACTCGTCTGTCGCTTTGGGTAAAAAAGGCGGCGTGGGTCGCACTTATGCCGACGCGCCTGAGATCGATGGCGTGGTGCATTTGCTGCCGCCCGAAAAAATCAGCAAGCAGCTCAAAGTGGGTGAGTTCACCCAAGTGCGCATCGTCGGCACACAGGGGCACGACCTCATCGGCCAGCCGGTTTAAAGACTAAGAAGAGCAGTAGCTGTGGACGATATCGTTAAAGCCGCCCTTGCCAAGTGGCCCAATGTGCCGGCTTGCTACGGTTGGCTTGGGCTAGATGCGCGCGGCCAATGGTGGATGCGCGATGAGCGCGTGCAGTTGCTCGGCAGTTTTCAAGACGGCTGTGAGCAGGGCGATGCCGCCATCAAAGGCTCGCGCTTGCAGCATGACAAATTGATTGCTTTCATTGAGCGCAACTACGGTGTGGATGCAGAAGGACTGGCGTGGTTTCAAAATGGCCCGCAGCGCGTTTATGTCGAATTGCAAGCAGCGCCTTATATTTGGCGCGTCGATGAACAAGCTGCTCTTAGCAGCCCGATGCTCCAAGCTGTGGGCGCGCCGCTGGCTACTCTTGTCGATGAACGCGGGCACTTGTACCTGCACACGCCCCAAGGCTTGGGCATCGTGCATAGCCAAGACATGTTGCATGCCGCCAACGCCCTGGAGCGCGGCGCATGGCCCGCGCCGACTGAGGCCAACGCGGCGGCCTTGCCCCAACAGTTTGCTTTTGTACGCAGTCCACAAAAAGTGTCAAAAAAGACATAAAAACATCGAAATAAGCCGTTAAACCTGCCTGAGCAGCTATATTAAACATAGTAAATAACGGCGCTGATTCGTCTATTCAACATGGCCTTGCGCGCTTTTTATTGCTAACCCTTAGTATGACCGAATCCCTTTTTACTCTTTTACCCGGCGCGCTTTCTGCCCAACACATACCCACCCTTGGCGTGATGGGCGGCGGCCAACTCGGGCGCATGTTTGTGCAAGTGGCGCAGCGCATGGGCTACCGCACCGTGGTGCTGGAGCCCGATGCGCGCAGCCCAGCGGCTGAAGCCAGTTCCGCCCACATCAACAGCGCCTATAACGATGCCGATGGCCTGGGGCAATTGGCCCAGCTGGCCGATGCCATCACTTGCGAGTTTGAGAATGTGCCCGCTTTCTCGCTGCGCACGCTGGCGCAAACGCGCCCCGTGGCCCCGGCTGCCGATTGCGTCGCCATCGCCCAAGACCGCTTGGCCGAAAAAGCCCACTTTGCGCGCACCGCAAAAACATCAGGTATAGGCCCTGCGCCGTATGCCGCCATCGCGAGTTTGGAGCAAGCGCAACAGGCCGATGCGGCGCTGTTTCCGGCCATCCTTAAAACCGTGCGCATGGGTTATGACGGCAAGGGTCAGGCGCGTGTTGCCAGTCCTGCTGATTTGCCCAAAGCCTGGCAGTCCTTGGGCAGCGTCGCCTGTGTGCTGGAGAAAATGCTGGACTTGCAGGCCGAGTGCTCGGTCATTGTGGCGCGTGGGCGCGATGGCAGCATGGTGCATTTGCCGCTGCAACTCAATAGCCACCACGAGGGCATTTTGAGCATGACGCAAGTCTATGCCGACAGCTTGCCCGAGGCGCTGAAAACGCAGGCTGTTCAAGCCGCTAAATCGATCGCCCAAGAGCTGCACTATGTGGGTGTTTTGTGCGTCGAGTTCTTTGTCGTCAAAGCCGCCGATGGCAGCAGCCAGCTGGTGGTGAACGAAATGGCGCCGCGCCCGCACAACAGCGGCCACTGGAGCATGGATGCCAGCGACATTTGCCAGTTTGAATTGCAAGTGCGCACACTCGCCGGCTTGCCCTTGGTGCAGCCGCGCCAGCACAGCGCCGCCGTCATGCTCAATCTATTGGGCGATAGTTGGTTGCAGGGTGGCGAGAAGGCGCAGACCCCGCCGTGGGATGAAATTTTGGCCCTGCCAGGCGCGCACTTGCATTTGTATGGCAAGCTAGAGCCGCGTGCGGGCCGCAAAATGGGGCACATCACCTTCACGGCGGCAGATGGGCAGCAGGCTTTAGCCAGCGCCCAGCGCGCGGCCGCTATTTTGCAGCTTCAGGGCGTCGCGTTCTGAGTATTTTTTTTCGAGGGAGGCTAAGACCATGGCTGGTATTACCATTTTTCATAATCCCCTGTGCAGCAAATCGCGCGAGGCGCTGATGCTCTTGCGCAAACTGGGGCACGAACCCGCCATCGTCGAGTACTTGAAAAATCCGCCCACGCGTGCGCGCCTCAAAATGCTGATGCACCAATTGGGCGCCACCAGTGTGCGCGCCATGCTGCGTACCAAGGCCGATGAATATGCGCAGCTCGACTTGGCCAACCCCAAATGGAGTGACGAAGAGCTACTCGACTTTATGGAGCAGCACCCGATTTTGTTAGAGCGCCCCGTTGTGGTCACCCCCAAGGGCGCTCGCATCGGCCGCCCCACAGAAGCGATTTTAGAAATTCTATGAACCCCAACGCAGTCGTATTGCAGGCGCAGCAACTCTCTAAACGCTTTGAAGAAGGGCGCATCGCCCTGGATGTGTTGCAAGGCATAGACCTCTGCGTGCCTGCGGGCGAGGTGCTGGCCATTGTGGGTGTTTCGGGCTCCGGCAAAAGCACGCTGCTGCATTTGTTGGGCGGCTTAGATCTGGCCAGCAGCGGCAAGGTCGAAATGATGGGGCGCGATTTTGCGCGCATGAGCGCCCGCGAGCAAGGCCAGTGGCGCAATCAGCACATGGGTTTTGTCTACCAGTTCCACCATTTGCTGCCCGAGTTCTCGGCGCTTGAGAATGTGGCCATGCCGCTTTTGATTCGCCGCAGCCCCAAAGCCCAAGCGCTTGCGGCTGCAGCTGAAATGCTGCGTAAAGTAGGTTTGGGTGAGCGGCTGGAGCATCGCCCGTCTGAACTCTCAGGCGGCGAGCGCCAGCGCGTGGCGATTGCCCGCGCCTTGGTGACCAAACCCGCTTGTGTTTTGGCTGACGAGCCCACGGGCAACCTTGACCGCAGCAATGCCAATGGCGTGTTTGATTTGATGCTGGGTTTGGCGCGTGAGCACGGCACGGCGCTGGTCTTGGTTACACACGACACCGAACTGGCGGCGCGCTGCGACCGCGTGCTGCATTTGCAACTCGGCCAGTTTGTTGAAGCGCAGCGCGCTTAAGTGCGGTGAATCAGCGGCTGATTTGGATAGACACCCACGCCCACCTCGATGTTTGGTCGCTGGCGGCGGCGCAAGAGCTGGCTAGCCAAGCGGCAGCCCAAGGCGTCGGTCATTGCGTCATTCCGGCGGTCGAGCCAGCTAATTTTGAGACTGTGCGTGAGCTTGCACACGCGCTAGGCTACAGCTACGCGCTGGGGCTGCACCCTTTGTATGTGGCGCGCAATGGTGCGGCAGCTGTGGCGCAGTTGGCGGCTGCGCTGGAGCGCTGGCAGCCCGACCCGCGCTTGGTCGCTGTGGGCGAGATCGGCTTGGATTTTTTTGTGCCTGAGCTGACGCAAGAGCCGCTGCGCAGCTTGCAAATCGAGCTATACCGCGCGCAACTCAAGCTGGCACAACAATACCAACTTCCCGTCATCTTGCATGTGCGCAAATCGGTCGATTTGGCGCTAAAAGGTTTGCGTGAGATTCCTGTGTGCGGCGGCATTGCCCATGCTTTTAATGGCTCGATGCAACAAGCGAACGAATTTTTGCAGCGTGGTTTTAAGCTCGGCTTTGGCGGCGCAGTGACTTATACGCGTGCGCTGCATTTGCAAGACTTGGCGCGGCAATTGCCAGCAGATGCCATGGTGCTGGAGACCGATGCGCCGGATATTCCGCCCACTTGGCTCTACACCAGCGCGGCCGAGCGTGCCGCAGGTGCCAGCCAAGCACCCAATACCCCCGCACAACTCGCGCGCATCGCCGTGTATTTGGCCGAATTGCGCCAAACGGATGGCGCGCAGTGGCAAGCGCAGTGCCGCGCGAATAGTTTGGCGGCATTGCCCCGCTTGGCGCGCTTATTGTCGCTTTAAGCGTGTGAGAATAGGCGCATGCGTCATTTCTTCAAAAATCAGTTGAATTGGACTTCTTTAGTCCCTATTGCGGCCGGCGGCTTGTGGCTGATCGCAGCTGTGTTGCCCTTGACTACGGGGTTGGCCGTGCTGTGCGCTCTGGCGTTGGCGGGCAGTGTGTTGGCGGCGGTACACCATGCGGAAACGGTGGCACATAAGCTGGGCGAGCCTTATGGTACTTTGGTGCTGGCTTTGGTGGTGACGGCGATTGAAGCGGCGCTGATCGTCAGCATGATGCTGGGTGGTGGCCCGAGCGCGGCAACGCTGGCACGCGATGCGATTTTCGCGGTCATCATGATTATTTGCACCGGTGTTGTCGGCGGCTGTTTGCTCATAGGCGCACTCAAGCACCGCGAGCAGGCCTTTCGCGTGGAAGGGGTGGGTACTGGCCTGAGTGCCCTGATGGTGCTCACGGCGCTGACTTTGGTGTTCCCCACCGTCACGACCAGCGCAGCAGGCGGCACTTACTCCTATCCGCAATTGATTTTTGTGGCGATTTTTTCTTTGGTTATTTGGTTGGCTTTTGTTTTTATTCAAACCTTGCGTCACCGCGATTATTTTTTGCACACGGCGCAAATTGGCGATGCGGCCGACGAGCTGCCCATGCCCAGCAAGCGCCAAACTTGGATAGCCTTTGGTTTTTTATCGGGCGCGCTGCTGATGGTGATCGGCTTGGCCAAACTGCTCTCGCCCATCATTGAGCAGTTGTTGGTGCAAGCCAAAGCACCGCCAGCGATTTTGGGTATCGTCATTGCCATGCTGGTGCTCTTGCCCGAGACTCTGGCTGCTTTGGGTGCAGCGCGCGCCAATCGCCTGCAAACCAGTTTGAATTTGGCCATAGGCTCGGCCTTGGCGAGTATCGGTTTGACCATTCCGCTGGTGATTGTGTTGGCTGTGGGTTTTAATCTGCCGCTGACTTTGGGCGTGGGCGCCAAAGAAATTGTTTTGCTGGTGCTGACTTTTGGCATCAGCCTGCACACCGTGGCTTATGGCCGCACGAATGTCATGCAGGGCGTGGTGCATTTGGTGGTGTTTGCGGCATTTTTGTTCTTGAATTGGGTGCCGTAAAGGATTTTTAATTGCAAAAAAGCAATTTTTTGCGGTCAAACCTGCCTAGGTAGCTACATTATTAATAGTAAATCAATATCCATGATGGTAGTGCCAGTGTGTGGGGCTGGCGGGCAGATGCGGTTTTTAAAACTGCGATAATCGAGCATAGACAGCAATTTTTTTCAAGCAGGTAGAGACTACAAATGGCAAAAATCAAATGCGCCCTGATAGGCCCTGGAAACATCGGTACCGATTTACTCGCTAAGCTCAAACGCAGCCCAGTGCTTGAGCCCGTATGGATGGTGGGGATAGACCCCGAGTCAGACGGCTTGAAGCGCGCACGCGAGATGGGCATCAAGACCACGCATGAGGGCGTGGAAGGCTTGTTACCCCATGTTTTAGCTGATGGCGTGCAAATCGCTTTCGACGCCACCAGCGCCTATGTCCATGCTGAGAACAGCCGTAAGCTGAACGAGTTGGGCGTGCTGATGATCGATTTGACGCCAGCGGCCATTGGCCCTTTTTGCGTGCCACCTGTCAATTTGCTCGAGCATTTGGGCAAGGGCGCGATGAATGTCAACATGGTCACCTGCGGTGGCCAGGCCACCATTCCTATGGTGAATGCGGTTAGCCGCGTACAGCCAGTGAGCTACGGCGAAATCGTCGCAACCGTATCGAGCAAATCAGTCGGCCCTGGCACACGCAAAAACATCGACGAATTTACCCGCACCACGGCGGGCGCGGTTGAAGCGGTGGGCGGTGCGAAAAAAGGCAAGGCCATCATCATCATCAACCCGGCTGAGCCGCCTTTGATGATGCGCGATACGATTCACTGTTTGACCGAAGACGAGCCGAACCAAGAAGCCATCATCCAGTCTGTGCACGAGATGATCAAAGATGTGCAAAAGTATGTACCAGGTTACAAACTCGTCAACGGCCCCGTGTTCGATGGCAAAAAAGTCTCCATCTATATGGAAGTCGAAGGCCTGGGTGATTACCTACCTAAATATGCGGGCAATCTTGATATCATGACCGCCGCGGCTGCGCGCACCGCAGAGATGTTTGCCGAAGAAATGATTGCTGGGCGCTTGACGCTCAAGCCGACGATTTAAGCGGTAGGCTATTTTTACTTTATTGATATAACAAAGGCTCCCATGGCGACAAGCAATGAAACAAAACCATTGATCACTTTCTTGGTTTACGCCCACTTTGAATTGAAAAACGAAGAGGCGAGCAAACAAGCAGAGATTTACGCTGATATGGAAAAAGCGGGCTTGCACCGCGCGCATCAGAACTCTGCGGGCAAAAAAGACACGCTGCCTAAAGGCTCGACTATGGGCATGTTCACGGGTTACAACGCCGCAGATGTTTGCGCTTTTGTACGCAATAGCGCCATGGTGGTTTTGGCTAAACACAAAGTAAAAACGCAATTGTTCG
>CAZUUN010000067.1:0-7820 GCA_964622735.1 uncultured Burkholderiaceae bacterium
AGCATTTGGTGCCGATGATGAAGGGCACGATCCGCTGGTGCCAAGGCTTTAGCGAACCGAATGCTGGCTCAGACTTGGCCAGCTTGAAAACCCAAGCTGTGCCTGACGGCGACGATTACATCGTCAATGGCTCGAAAATTTGGACCAGCTACGGCGACGATGCCGATTGGATGTACGCCCTAGTGCGCACCGATAACAGCAAAAAGCAAGAAGGCATCAGCCTCTTGCTCATCGACATGACGCTGCCAGGCGTGACGGTCAAGCCGATTGAGCTGATCAGCGGCAAGTCTTCCTTCTGCGAAGTGTTTTTTGACAATGTGCGCGTACCCAAACGCCAGTTGATCGGCGGCGAGAACAAAGGCTGGACGGTGGCCAAGGCGCTGTTGCAATACGAGCGCGCCGCGATGAGCAAATTTGCCGAGGGCGCCAAGCCTAGCCACGATGCGCTGGCGGTGCTCAAGCCCGTTTTGCAAGCGGGCCAAGGCAGCCACGAGACGGCCGTTTTGCGCGATCGCTTGGCGAAATCGCTGATGGACTTTCACGCCTTTGGCTTGACGGCCATGAAAATGAAAGAAGAAGCCTTGGCACGCATGGATGTGACTGGCCCGAGCATGATCATGAAGCTGGTGCAGTCTGAGCTGGAAGTGGCCAAGTACGAAGTCATCATGCAAGGCTTGGGCACGCAAGCGCTGGGCTGGCAAGAGCCCGAGGGCGCAGCCGAGCTAGAAGAAATCACGAAACAGTGGATGCTGGCCAAAAGTGTGACGATTGCTGGTGGTGCGTCTGAGATCCAGCTCAACATCATCGCCAAGCGGGTTTTGGGTCTGCCCGACGCGCCTAGCGCGGCCAAGCCTTAAACCGCTCGGTCTGCCGCCCAGCTAAATTTGCTCGCATTGCGCGATTTTTATCCTTTAAGACACATAGAGCTTACATACGATGTCAGTCCTGCTTAACGACGAACAGCGCCAGTTGAAAGACAGCGCCCAAGAATTTTTATCGACCCAAGCGCCGGTTGCCGCTTTGCGCAAATTGCGCGATGGCAAAAGTGCCGATGGTTTTGACCGTGACTTGTGGGCCCAAGTGGTCGAAATGGGCTTTACCGCTGCCGCCTTGCCCGAGGCGCACGGTGGCTTGGGCTTTGGCTACAAAGGCATGGGCGCTATTTTTGAGCAAGCGGGGCGCAACCTGTCGGTCATGCCTTTGCTGTCTTCCGCCGTTTTAGGCGCTGGTTTGTTGGTGGAAGCTGGCAACAGCGCGCAGCAAGAGGCGCACTTGCCCGCCATTCTCGGTGGCGAATCTTTGTTCGCGCTGGCGCTGGACGAGCAAGCGCGCCACAACCCGCTGTCGATTGCCACGAAGGCAGAAAAAAGTGGCGACACTTTTGTTTTGAGCGGTGAAAAGGTCTTTGTGTTAGATGGTCATGTGGCCACGCACTTGATTGTTGCGGCGCGCACCAGCGGTCAGAATTCGCCCAACCCGAGAGAAGCCATGCAAGGCATCAGCCTCTTTTTGCTTGAGGCGCAAGCTGCTGGTGTGAACATCACGCGCAAGCACATGCTCGATAGCCGCAATGCCGCCACGGTGGTATTTACCCAAGCGCCCGCGCAATTGCTGGGTCAGCTGGATGCGGGCTTTATGCCTTTGAATAAGGTGCTAGACCAGGCGCGTATTTTGCTCGCGGCTGAGTTGTTGGGTATTTGTCGCGAGGCGTTTGAGCGCACCATCGCCTACTTGAAAGAGCGCATGCAGTTTGGTGTGCCGATCGGCTCCTTCCAGGCTTTGCAGCACCGCGCTGCGCGTTTGTTTGTGGAGATGGAAATGGCCTCGGCCACCGTGGCAACGGCGCTTAACGCGCTGGACGAAAACGACAAGCAAGCTGCACTCTTGGCTTCTTTGGCTAAACAGCAATGCTCGGATTTGGCCGAAAAACTGCTGAACGAAGCGGTGCAAATGCACGGCGGCATAGGGGTGACGGACGAGTTTGATATTGGTCTCTTCCTCAAACGCGGCCGCGTGTTGCAACAAACATTGGGCGATGGTATTTTCCACCGCGACCGCTATGCCATGATGCGCGGTTTTTAAACCGCGCGCGAAGCATCAAAAACGGGGCTTCGCAGCCCCGTTTTTTTTGTGCCCAGCAGCGTTATTTATTGCTGATACATCGCCAAAAGGCTGGCTGGTAGCGTTTTATTGCGACCCGCATGCACGCGTGGGAGCGGAATCAGAATCTGTATTTTTCTAGGCAAGCCTTCTTCAAATTGGCTGAAACGGATGCGCGCTTCTAGCTTGTTCAAGACAAACAGACTATAGGCGGGTAACAAATCGCCCACGGCTCTGTGGTTGGCCCGGTTCAGGTTATTGAGCCAATAAGTACTCGATAGCGGCTGCTCGTTTGCTGCGCTTCGCTGCGGTTTTGCCGACTGCGCAGTGCTTGGGCTAAGCGGTAGGCCGCCCACGAGCGTGTATTCCAAATGGCTGTGCTGTTGGTGGTTTTTCCAGCTGATGTGCACGATAGGCCGAGGGGCTTGGCTGCTGTCAGGGTCACGCGCCACCAGTTCGAGCTGCGCGCGCAGCAGCAGCGCATTCACGCTGGCGAGCATTTGTACCACTTCGGTCAACTCGCCTTGAAGAAAAACATTGTCGTCGCATTCGACCCACACGGGCGCTGTGCCAGCTTGCAAATCGAAGCCGTACGATCGGTTGAGCTCGTGGCGAATGTGCTCGCCCAATGCGCGCGCGTGCAGCAATTGCGTGCTGCCAAAGTCTTGAAGTTGCTGACTTTGTTGCTGCAGCGTTTCTAGCTCTATGCGGGTCTGGTTGGCGCGTGTGTCGAGTTTTTCGGCGAGTTCGAATAAGCGATTTTTTATTTTTGCATCTTCTGCCGTGACGGCCTCATAGCGCAGCGCCTCGCTGAGAGCGAGTTGAATGCCCAGCGGCTTTTGCAACTGCTGACCAATCACCTGCAAGATGCGATGTGCCTGCTGACTGCGTTCGCGCTCGAGGACGGAAAAGCTGTAGCTGTGGACCAAGCCGATGAGCGTTGCGCCAGCGATAAAAAGACTGTCTATCAAAGGCGTGGCCAGCGACCCTGAGATAAAAAAGAATTTGGCCAAAAGAGCCAAGCCCAAAGCGAGTGGCACACCGAAGGCACCCACACGCCAATGCAGCAGATTGGTGTAGAGCAAGAGAGCAATACACAGGTGTGCAAGTGCCGGGCCACGCCCACCCACAGCAAAATAGTTGATGAAGAAAAAAAGCGGCAAAGCCCACACCAGTAATATGGCGTAGCTCAGAGCGTAAGGAATACGAGTCAAGCGACGAAAATACACCTTTGTGAAGAGTAGCGCAGATAAAAGCGTCAGCAGACCATTGAACCAGTGGCCGACGCTAGCTTGCTGGGAGAAGAAGTAGGAATAAAAAGCATAGAGAGCGTGACCCAAGGCCAAGAAGCCGCTCATGAGCAGCAGGCGGTAGCGGCTCGGGTAGGTGAAAGAGTCGGGGTGCGGGTAAGCGCTGAGCAAAAACTCTTGGCGCACTTGCCAGCGCAGATAGGCCATGCTGCGCTGCAACCAAGACTTTTCCATCACGCCGTCAGACGGGGCATAGGCACTCATGTTGACTCCTGCACTTTGGGCAAGGCGATGTCAAATCGCGTCCCTCTTTCGGGGCGCGAGACGACTTTGATCACGCCGCCAGAAGTCTCCACCACCTGTTTGCAGTAGCTCAAGCCCAAGCCTATGCCTGCATTTTGGCCGATGGTGTAGAAGGGGTGAAAAATTTGCTGCAGGTTCGTTGGTTGCATTCCTAAGCCCCGGTCGCGAATGGCGATAGTGCCTAGCATCGGCGTGCAAGAGATGGTAATGGTGATGTCGCCGGGACTCAGGCGCTGTTTTTCTGCATGCAGTGCCTGGATGGCGTTTTGCAAAATATTGCGCAGCATGTGCAGCCATCCTTGTTTGCTTCCCAAAAAGCAGAAGTCCTCGATCAAGCGCACAGTCACTGCATTTTGGCTGTTGTGTGTCATAAAAGGATACGCAGACACGGCTTCGTGAACGACAGTGGAGGCTGCGAGCTTTTGCTGCGTGGTGTTCAGTGCCAAAAATTGTGCATTGATGCTTTGCAAGTCCAAGTAATCCTGCATAGACACGGTGCTGCGCCGCAACCGCTTGGCTATTTTTTCTATGCGTGCGGCACTAGGGCCCTCACCCAGCAAAGAGGCGGCATGCTGCAACTGTGGCACCAAAGTGTTCATGCCCTGTAGGCCAGGTTCAAGGCTGCGCTGCATGTGGCGCACCAAAGCACGCGTTTGATTCACGCGTTGGTGCCGCAAGCTGCGGTTGTTCAGACTAAAAAGCACGCTACCGATATAGACCAAAACCATGGTCAGCAACTGGCTGCTAGGCGGCAGCGTAAAATCTTTGCCTAGCCACCAGGCAAAGGCTGCTGTCAGCAACATGGAGCCCAAGGTACCCGCAATGGCGAGGCGGGTCGGGGTGATCAAAAAATAGGTCGTCGTCGTCAGCACCAAGCCAGCAAACTGGAAGTGGCTGTATTGGTTGATGCAATACATCCAGACACTACAAAAAGACAAAGTGCCCCAAGTGAGCAAGCTATAAAGCTCGGCACTGGAGAGGTAGGGGAGGAAGGGGCGATAGGTTTGTACCAGCAAGAGCGTGGCCGTGGCGATTAGCAGGATGTTCAGGCCCGGCCCGTTGCCCAAGCCAGCGGGCCCAAAATAATAAAGCAGCGCCATCATGACGCTAAAGGCTATAGTCAAACCCGCAAAAGCGCGCATGCGAAAAGCGCTGGGGTAAATGCCCGATTCGAAGTCGCTGCTGGCGCCGCCGAGCAACATCCAGCGTGAAATATGTCGTAGCAACATGCGCAGATTTATTGGAAGTATATTGATTCAGTGCGACACTTTTTGGCAGACTAAAATTCGCCGATGCCTCCATCGCGTTTACATATTCTCACACAGCGCAGGGCTGCCAGGCTGATAAATGAGCCAAGGGTTTTTACTGGCTTGTGAGACTTGAAATTTCTTTTCTGCTATTCGATAGAACCCTTCACCGGTGCCGACTATGACCTCTCTGTCCCAAGCTTTAGCGGCTGCCGCGCAAACCCGATTGCAGCTGACGCACCCGAGCGCGCCTTTTGCTTTAGAAGCTGCCCCTTGCGGCGCTGCCTACAGCCAGCGTTTTGCGCGCGCCCCAGCTTTATTGACCGATTGGTTGGATGCGGGTCGCGCTTTTGCCGACCAGCCTTTTGTACATTACTACCCCACGGCAGCGGGCGAGGCGGCGCTAGCAGCGCCCGAGGTCTGGACCTATTCGCGTTTTTACGCAGCCGTAGAGCGTTTGAGCGCCTATCTGCAACACGACTGCGCGCTGCCAGCCGGTGTGCGTGTGGCGCTGTGCGCGGCCAATAGCCCGCAGTGGTTGGTGGCGTTTGCGGCGGCCAGCTACGCGGGTGCGGTGCTCGCGCCGATGAACAGCATGAACAGTGGCGCTGAAATGCGGCAAGTCTTGGCCGAGCTGCAGCCTGCCCTGCTTTTTTGTGACCGCAGCCGTTACCAACAATTGCAAGAAGCTGGGGGTTGCGGTGATGCCCGCGTGATCTTGTTAGAGGAGTTGGAGCAGTATGCATCGGCGCTGCCCTTTGCGGTGGTGGCGCGCGGGCCGCAAGATGATGCGCTGGTGGTTTACACCTCGGGCTCGGCGGCGCGCCCCAAAGGCGCGGTGTTTATGCATGACGCGGTCTGCCAAGCCTTGTATAACTTGGAGTACATCACGGCTTTTGCGGCCTTGACTTCACCATTGGTGATGGCGCGCATCAATGCGGCGGCAAACGCGCCT
The DNA here is from genome assembly GCA_964622735.1 of uncultured Burkholderiaceae bacterium. Lineage (GTDB taxonomy): Bacteria > Pseudomonadota > Gammaproteobacteria > Burkholderiales > Burkholderiaceae_C > JAMIFN01. The sequence continues at coordinate 5,856 of CAZUUN010000067.1, forward strand.
TGTTTGCTCAGCTGTGTGCCTTACTTCCATGTCAGCGGTTTGTACGCGCAGGTGCTCTCGACTTTGAAAAATGGACGCAAGCTTGTCATGCTGCCGCGTTGGAGTCCAAAACACGCCATCGAACTGATAGCGCGCGAGAAGGTGACGGCATTCAGCGCTGCGCCTTCCATGGTCATGCAACTCATGGCCGAGCCGCAGTTTGGCCAGCCCGAGGTGACTGGCTCTTTGATTGCTTTGGGTTTTGGCGGCAGCGGTATGCCGCAAAATTTGCGCGATGCGCTGGCTGAAAAAATGCCCAACACTATGTCGGGCACGGGTTTTGGTATGACCGAGACGGGCGGCGCGGGCGTGGGCGCTTCTGGCGCGCTGTTTGCGCTGCGCAGTGCCAGTGCGGGTTTGGCTTCGCCCATCATGCAAATCAGTATTCAAGATGAGAAAGGACGCGAGCTGCCTGTGGGCCAAGCGGGCGAGATCTGCTTGCGCGGCCCGACGCTGATGCGCGGCTACCATGCGCAGCCCGAGCAAAGCCAAGAGGCGCTGCGGGGCGGCTGGCTGCACACGGGTGATTGGGGCTATGTCGATGCCGATGGTTACTGCCATGTGCTCGACCGTATCAAAGATGTGGTCAATCGCCACGGCGAGAAAATCGCGGCCAGCGAGGTTGAGTCTTGTTTGCTGCAACACCCGGCGGTGCGCGAAGTCGCGGTCGTGGCGCTGCCCGACCCGCTGACGCTGGAGCAAGTGGCTGCTTATGTGGTACTGCACCCGAGCCAAGAGTCTGACGAAATGCGGATGGCGCAAGTAAAAGCCCATGCCCAAGCGCACTTGGCGGCTTATAAAGTGCCGCAAACTTGGCACTTTGGGCAAGAGGCGCTGCCGCGCAATGCCATGGGCAAGGTTCTGAAAGACGAGATTCGGCGCTGGCTGACGGCCGTTTAAAGAGCGCCTTGCAAAGCGAGGGGTGTATTGCAGGGATAATAGGGCAAAGTTTTTGCCGCCTGCGGCTCTACAAAAACGACAAGTCTGCTAATACACCGATGGAACGCCATGTTTGCACCCCTACAAAACGACACTTTTTTACGCGCTTGCTTTGGCCTTGCGACTGAACACACCCCTGTTTGGCTGATGCGCCAAGCCGGTCGCTATTTGCCCGAGTACTGCGCCACCCGCGCCCAAGCGGGCAGTTTTATGGGCTTGGCTACGAATGTGGATTACGCCACTGAGGTGACGCTGCAACCGCTGGCGCGCTACGACTTGGATGCCGCGATTTTGTTCAGCGACATTTTGACCGTCCCCGATGCCATGGGTTTGGGTTTGACTTTTGTGCATGGCGAAGGCCCGAAATTTGCCCAAGTGGTACGCGATGAGGCTGCGGTGAATGCGCTGGCTGTGCCTGATATGAATAAGCTGCGTTATGTGTTTGACGCTGTGCGTTCGATTCGTTTGGCGCTCAATGGCCGCGTGCCCTTGATCGGCTTTAGCGGCAGCCCTTGGACCCTGGCTTGTTATATGGTCGAAGGCGCGGGCAGCAGCGACTACCGCCAAGTAAAAAGCCTCATGTATGCGCGCCCTGATTTGATGCACAAAATTTTGGAAATCAATGCCGACAGCGTGGCGCAGTATTTGAATGCGCAAATTGAAGCGGGCGCACAAGCAGCCATGATTTTTGACAGCTGGGGCGGTGTGCTTGCGAGCCGCGAGTTTGACGAGTTCAGCTTGCACTACACCCAGCGCGTTTTGTCGCAAGTCCATAGCGAGTGGGAAGGCGTGAAAATTCCGCGTATCGTCTTTACCAAAGGCGGCGGTTTGTGGCTGGGACGCATGCGCGACTTGGATTGCGAGGTGCTGGGCCTGGACTGGACCATGAGCTTGAACACCGCGCGCCAAGTGCTGACTGGTTGCGACAAATCATTGCAAGGCAATATCGATCCGAATGTGCTGTTTGCGCCACCTGCCGCCATTGAG
>CAZUUN010000068.1:0-7676 GCA_964622735.1 uncultured Burkholderiaceae bacterium
TCCACCAGCAGCCCGCCGTCAGTGCTGGCGCGCTGTCGGCATAGCGCCAGCGGTGCGCTGTTGCCTGCACGCTGGCTGGGTCAGGCCCGCCTAAAGCGGCAAAGGCTTGCAAGAGCGCCGCGCAAACGCTGGCGGCATCGTCTTCGATATGCGCCTCGCTCCACTCGGCGCTGGCGTGCAGCAGCCAAGTCTCAGGCTCTGTGCGGCCGGGTTTGCTGCTGTCACGGGCGATCCAGCTCAAGGGGCCGCCATCAATAAAAGCGCCATCAAATGATAAGTTCACTGCCGCACTGCAACGCAGCATGACGGCCCAGCAGCCGCGCATAGTGGCGCTAGCCGCCAGTGCTGCGCCATCGGGCGCAACAGGGTTTAACAAAGCCAGGGCTTGCGGCGCGGGCATAGCCAACAAGACGGCGCGGTAATGATGAGGTTGGATCTGAGGCTGCACACCCGCTTCTAATGTGCGCAACTGCCACGCTCCGTCCTGCGCTTCTAGCGTTTGCACAGTGCTTTGCAAATGAAACTGCACAGGCATAGCGGGCGCGGATAAGTCGCCCAGCATGCGCATTAAATAATGGGCAGGCGCGGTCATGCGCGGCGTGCCGACATAACGCGCTAGCACAGTGCGGCTAGGCACAAAACCGCTGGCGCTGTGACTCGCGCTGTAACTGGCAATACGCCCTTGCCACAAAGCCGCAGCCCCGCCCTGCACCCAGCGTTGCACTTGGGCGTGAAAGTCGGCGTCGCGCGCGGTGAAGTACTGCGCGCCTTGGTCGCATTGCCAAGCAGTGCCCGCGCCCTGTGCATCTACACCGTCTTCCCCGCGCTTGGTGCTCATGCGCCCAGCCGGGCCCCGGCTTTTGTCGAACACATGCACCCGCTGCCCCGCCTGCGCTAACAATTCGGCACAAGCCAAGCCCGCGATACCCGCGCCTATGACTGCAATAGGGGCGGCTTCTGTGGGCGCTGCCTTGTTCAAGTTTGCGTGTAGTGCGCTCATGGTTCTGTTGGCTGAGTTTGTTCTTGGCTGACCCAGATCAGGGCGGCGGTATCGATGCCGAGCGCTTGGGCGCGAGCGACGATGGCTTGCTTGGTCGCAGGAGCCAGCACTTTATCGCGTGCCAAAACCCAGCAGTAAGAGCGCGTGGGGCCAACGACCAAAGCCCAGCGGTAATCGCTATCGAGCGCAGCCACATGGTAGCCCCCATAAAAGGGGCCGAAGAAGGACACTTTGAGCGAGCCAACATTGGGCGCGCCAGTAAAGCGAGCCTTGCCCACTATGTCGCGCCACTTGCCGCTGTCGGTGACAAAACCGCGATTGAGCACGCGCACGCTGCCATCGCCTTGCGGCGTGTAGGTCGCGGTCACATCGCTCATGCCACGCTCAAACACATGGTCTAGGCGCGCCAACTCGTACCACTGCCCTTGGTAACGCTGCAAATCAAAGGGCGTGACGGCCACAATGCCCGCTGGCGGGCTACTGCTAGCGCAACCCAGCATGGCGGCAACACCGGTGGCGAGCGCGGCCAGCAACAAGGGACGCACTAAGCGTGAGACTAGCGTCGGGTTTGAGCGCGTGTGCATGGGTGGTCTTTCTTGAAGTGGTTTGTGCTTCATTGTGCCCACATCACAGCCCTTGCAGGCTAAGGCATGTGTAGGATGCGGGCGCTGCCAGCGCCGCTATAACAAGGGTTATTCAAACGGGCAAAATCAGCCTAAATGCTATTAATTCAATAGCTGCTTAGGCAGGTTTGACGGACTAAAAATCCGTTTTCGCTATTAAAAACTCAATATTAGGCTTCTACTGTAGCTCCCAGTTGCAATTCTTGCCAAGCGCTGCCGCTGTAGCGCTGCAAGCCCGCATCGCTTTGCTGCCACAGGTGCAGCCAGCCGTGATCTAGCAGTTGGCGCACGATGGCGTGTTTGGCTATCACGCGCTCGATGGCGGCTAGCGGCGCATCAATGACGACGGTCAAACGCAGTGGCTCGTGCTGCCAGTTGCGGCCATCGTGCAGCGATTGTTGCGACAGCCCTATGCGCAGATCGCCGCCATTGCCCTCAAACACGCCGATGTGGCCGCCGACGACGTTGTGCAATACCTTGTTGCCACTGCCCAAGCGCAGCGGGTCGCAGACCGAGGCGTGGTATTGCCAGTTGATCCAATGCGTGACCAGCATGGGCGCGGTCATCAGCAGCTCCAGCACACTGCCATCGGCATCGCGGCTGGCGTCGTAGTCGTGCAAAAAGCTGCGGCCATCGAGCGCCAAGCCCTGCGTGCGTTGCCGCGGCGCGATGATGAAGCTCGCATTGCCGCCCAAGCCCCACTCGGGCCGTGTTTGCGCGCCGTCGTTGGCGCGGCGGCGCAGCTGCTGCAAAAGTTGCTGCTGGCTGCTGCGCGGATCCAGCGCCAGGCTGGGCGCACGCTCGCGCCGCACTTGGTCGCTGGCATAGGCAAACACAGTTTGCAATTGCTGCAAGCGCGCTTGTGCGTGCTGTGGCAGCAAGTCCAGATCAAACCATTCGATTTCGTCTGTGGTGGTGTTGTGCAGCGCGGCTAAAAACACGGTTTGCGCGGGAATGTGTAGGCCTTGCTCAGCCAAACCACTGCGCACCGCGGGCGTGTTCAGCAGTTGCGCCAGCACGCGGGCATTGACCTCGCCGGTTTGGCCGCAGCAGGCGCCGCAATCGAGCCCCGCTGCGTGAGCGTTGTTGTGGCTTTGGCTGCCATGGCCCACCAACAGCACCAAGGGCGCCAAATCGTGGTCTAGCCCCATGGCGTGCAGTACGCGTGCCGCCAGTTGCACTTGGGACCCGAGGTCTACGCCGCTTAAAACAGGGCGACACACGCTGCGGTAGCGCGTGGGCAAACCGGCCAAGTCATCACGCGCGCGCGGCTTGGCCGAGGGCCGCAACCAGCCGCTGAGTTTGCCGAGGTAGCCAAGGCCAGCCGCTTCAACATAGGAGTAGCCCGCAGCCGGCCACTGCTGCCCCGCTTGCCATTGCTTGTGCCAGCCAAAGTTTCTGCTGCGTGCTTGCGCGGCCTGTGTTTGCGTGGCCTTTTTTTGCTGTTCGCCTTTGATGGCGCCCTCTTTGCCGCCGACTTCGTCCACCACTTCCATCGCCGGTGCCAGCAAACCGGGCAGTTGTGGGCGACGCGCTGCAGTTGCCAAGGGTGTGTAGGCGACAGGCAAGCCGAAGAAACCCGCAAAGCCTATGGTCTGCACAGCAGGCCAAACGGCCTCAAGCGCGCGGCGCAAGCGCTCGCTGCGTACATCAATGCAAAATGCGGCTTGCACTTCAATGGGCTGTGCGGCGTCTGCTGTGAATGCTGCGCCGCTGGCATGGTTGAGCTTGCCTGCCAGTTGGCGCTGGTAACCGGCTTCGAGTGCGACTTGCCAGACTTCATCAACCCACAGTGTTTCCGTTGCGTCGACCAATACTTGGGCGCTTAAACCCCAAGCTTGCTGCACGGTGGCAAAGGCCCGTTTTGTGGCGGCGTCGGGTTTGCTTTCTAACAAAACCGCGCCCCAAGCCAGCCGTATGGCGAGCAACTCGCGCAGGCTGCTGTCGGTTTTGCCTTCTTGCTGCGCTTGCCAATGCAGGTAAGCACACCACGAGGCCCAACCATTGACGGTGAGCAACACAGCTTCGAGGTAATCAGCCCACACTTGCGGCGGCAAACCCAAACGCTGCAGCACCCATTGCTCGGCGTCTTGCCAAGTGGCGGGCAAGGCTTTGAGCTGCTGGCCGAGATGGGGCAGGCCCATGAGCAAGCCGATGCCGTGGTCGTGAATGAGGCTTTCGCGCCAAAAGGCGTAGAGCCCTTGGCCGCGCTCGGGCTGCCAGTCGGCTTGGTGCTGGTCAAAGTAGGATGCACAACTTTGGCTGACCTGGTGCGTGATGGCTTGGCGCCACGACAAGCGCGTGTGGCGCTCGGGGTCGTCGTCTAAGACATCGATCAACAAAGGCAGCTGCGCGATGGGCGCGGTTTGTTGCAGGGCGGCCAAGCAACGCGCTTTGGCATCAACAGCCTGGACGGTGCTATGCGGCAAGGTTTGCAGGGCAAAGTCCAAATCCTCGGTGCTGATGCGCCCCTCATCCCAAGCTTGGCGCACATAGTCGCGCGGCGGAAAAACCTGAATACCACCCAAGACCGCCATGCGCGCTGCGACTTGGCGCAGGGGCATGGCCACGCGGCCCCAATGCGGGTTGACGGCGATGGAGCGGTCGAGCGGCCAAGCCGGGGCGATGGCGCTGCAGGCCTGTGCGCAAGCTTGGTCGATTTGCGCGGCGAAGGCTGCGCTGCTGCTTTGTTCTGCTTGATAAGTCGTGTTCATCGTTTTCTTTCGTATCGGGTTTAGGTCGCAACTTTGTTGGGTGCTGTTATCGGCACCGCAGTGCTGTTGCCAGCGGGGCGCATTTTTACGGCCTTGAGCTTGAAGGCAAGACGGGTGAACAGCTCATCCACATAAAAGCCGGCATAAGCCCAACGGCGCCAGCGTGGCCACGCGCCGGGTTTGCTTTGCAGCGTGGCAAGGCCGAGATACAGCAGCACCATGCCGACCAAGGCTAGCAAGCCGGGAGCTTGCTTAGCGGCACTCGTCACCCCAAAAGGCAGAGCGTGTGCCAGCAGCGCGGCCATGGTTAAAGCGAGCACCATGCCGACGCCTGACGCCAAACCGAGCAAAGCCGATGGCGCGTTGCTGCTATTGGTAGGGCTGTTTTTTGCGTGCACAGGCAACCACAAGATCGGCGCCCAAGCCAGCGCCAGGATGGCAGTCCACCACCACGGCCAAGCATCATTTGCGAGCGTGCCCTGCAGCAAAGCGATGCTGGCAAAGGCCAAGACGGGCGCGAGGAGCAGGCTGAGGGGCAAGACCGCAGCGTTTCCACGCAGCATTTGCAGCCGCGTTTGGCGCACCACGGTGGATGCCGCGAGAAAGCTGTGCGCCTTGTAAAGTGAGTGACCGAGCAAGTGCAAAACCGCCAGTTCATACAGCCCCAAACCGCATTCGAGCACCATAAAACCCATTTGCGCCACGGTGGACCATGCCAAGCGCACCTTGATGCTGATGCGGGTAAGCATGACGAACCCAGCCAAGACAGCGGTGGTCAAACCAAAGATGACCAGCAGCCAGCGGGCGGCGGGCGCGACCTCTAAGAGTGGCGCAAAGCTGATCAAAACAAAACCGCCCAAATTAACCACGCCCGCGTGCAAAAGGGCTGAAACAGGGGTGGGCGCTTCCATCACCTGTATTAACCAGCCGTGCACCGGCAGCAAAGCCGTGCGCAAGATGACCGCCAAGACGAGCGCAATGGCACTGAGCTGCAGCGCTATTGAGTTGCCCAAGCCGCCCGCTTGCGCCAGCAAATCGCTGATGGAGAAGCTGCCAACAGCCGCGTAAGCCGCCAGCGCCGCAGCGATCAGCAAGGCATCCGCGGCGCGATCGGCTATGCGTTTTTTGTGCGCGGCCAGTTGTGCGAATGGGCGCTCAGCATAAAAGCACAAGAGGCTTTGCAAGACCTTGCCTGCAGCTGCCCAAGCCGCGATGAGCACCAACCAGTTATCGGCCAAAAGCAGCAACTGCACAGCGGCCAAGACGCCCGCCAACGCGGCTATATAGCGCGCTTGATTGCCCTCGCCCCACAAATAACGGGCGGAGAAAACGCCGATGACTGTGCCCAGCAACTGCACCAACACAACGACCCAAGCCGAGAGTTGGCCGAGCGCCAAGCCTGGCAAGTAGGCAGACAGTTGCGCGGCCTGATCAGCCCCAGGACTAAACAAGTGCAAACCCAGCGCCAGCAGCGCGGCCAGGGTTGCCAGGCCAGAAAGCAGTTTAAAGCCCAGCCAAAGGCGGGCGCTGTTTTTGTCAGCATTGGCACCAGACGATAAGCCGTAAGCAGCAAGAGTAAGCGCAAACATCAAGCCCAAAGGCGCCAGCGCCGTGATGAGTAAAAGCCAAGAAGAGAGCGACATAAAGACACCTTATAGAAACAATGGCGCTATTGTTCCAAGGTGGGTTCATTCTGTAAAATACTTATTTAAGAATGAACTGATCCATTAAACAGAATGAATATCCTGCGCCAACTCAACTTTCACCACTTGTTTTACTTTTGGCGCGTGGCCAAAGAAGGGCATCTGACGCGGGCTTCTGAAGAGTTGCACATCTCGCAATCCGCCCTATCAGCGCAGATCAAGCAATTAGAGGAGCGCTTGGGTGAGCCGCTTTTTACGCGCGAAGGGCGGCGCTTGGTGCTGACCAACAACGGCCAAATGGTGCTGGCTTATGCCGAGAACATTTTTGGTTTGGGGCAAGAAATGCTGGGGCGTTTGCAGGGCAACAGCCTAGGCATCAGCAAACTGCGCGTGGGCAGCGTGGCAACGCTGTCGCGCAACTACCAAGAGAATTGGTTTCGGCCTGCGCTGGCTAATCCTGATGTGGTCTTAACGCTGGAGTCTGGCCTGCTGGCTGACTTGCTGCAACGCCTGCTGCAGCACCAGCTCGATGTGGTTTTGGCCAACGAGGCCGTGCCCACCAACCCCGAGCAGCCGCTGCACTGCCGCCTCTTGGGCAGCCAAGCTGTGTCTTTGGTCGGGCCAGCGGCGCAGTGGCAGGGGCAGCGCTTGCGCATACCGCAGGACTTGCACGGCTTAGACCTCGCCCTGCCCGGCAGCCGCCACGCACTGCGGGCGCAGTTCGACGCTTTGTGCGAAGCCACGCAAGTCAAACCACGCATACGCGCTGAGGTAGACGACATGGCCATGCTGCGCCTGATCGCACGCGACAGTGGTTGGCTGACGCTGCTGCCCGAGGTGGTGGTGCAAGACGAGGTCGGCAACGGCACTTTGGTGGTGCTGGGGCAAACGGCGCAATTGCAAGAGCATTTCTACGCCATCACCGCGCCGCAGCGCAGCCGCATCGAGGTGTTAGAGCAATTGCTTGGCTACCCGCCGCTCAAACCCGAAGGTTAAACGGGCAGCAAAAAGCCCACGCGCAGTGATGCGGATGGGCTGATTTTTAAGCGCTGTAGGCGTTTATTTTTTCGTACCAACGAGCAGCAGAGCGCCGCCCGCCACAATGGCAGCAACACCCGCCCAGATCGGGATGTTGATCGTTTCTTTTTCCTTGGCGGTCATTTCCAGCGGCCCGAGTTTGACCACCGTGGTGTCTTTGGTATAGGTAAAGCCGCCGTAAGCCAAGCCCAGAATGCCAGCCGCGATCAGCACAATCGCAATCGTTTTTAGTGCGTTCATAGTGTGAAGTCCCCTTGTTTGTAGAAGCCCCTGCCCCCAACGGGCCCGAGTGCAGCCATGCTACTGGCACTCGGGGTCAGGCAGCTATAGGACTAAAGCGCATTAGGGCTTGGGCGGCACGCTCGCGGCGCGATTTAAGCCAGCGTAATGTCTACTGGAATATTGCCGCGCGTAGCGTTGGAATATGGGCAAACTTGATCGGCCTCGGCCAAGAGTTGTTTCGCTTGTGCCGCATCCATGCCCGGCAGCGCGACTTTCATGCGCACCGCAATACCAAAGGCTGAACCGACGGGGCCGAGATCAACCTCCGCATCCACGGCCATATCGGCTGGCAGTGTCACCTGCGCTTTACCCGCAACCGCGCGCAGCGCACCCATAAAACAAGCCGAATAGCCAGCGGCAAACATTTGCTCAGGAT
>CAZUUN010000069.1:0-7522 GCA_964622735.1 uncultured Burkholderiaceae bacterium
CGAGCTGGGCGTGCATCGCACGCCGTCTGAAATGTCGTTTTCAGTGCAAGCGCCCCAGGGCGCTGACCGTGGCAATTTAGAGTGGAGCGGGCGCTCACTTAATGCTCTATGCGCGCAGCGCAGCAATTTGCTGCGTCCGCGCTTTTGGGGCATGTTGCGCGATATTTTGCGCTTCAACCAGTTGGCTACGGCTTTGGCAAACACAGAATCGGATGTGGCGCTGACGCAGCCCATAGGCGAATTTTTAGACGAGCACGGTTTTGGCAAAGCCTTTCGCGAAGATTACTTTTTGCCTATGGTGGCCTGCATTTGGTCTTGCCCGACCGAGCAGATGTTGCGCTTTCCGATCGCGACCATGATTCGCTTTTGCCACAACCACGGTTTGCTGCAAGTGGCGAATCGCCCGCAGTGGTTCACGGTTACGGGCGGCTCGCGCGAGTATGTGCGCAAAATCATGGCGGGCTTGAAAGATGTTCGTTTGCATATGCCGGTTGAGTCTGTGCAGCGCACGCCAGACGGTGTGAGGCTGCAAACACCTTTGGGCGCCGAAGATTTTGACGCCGTGGTGATGGCCTGCCACAGCGACCAAGCGCTCGCGCTGTTGGGTGATGCGGCCAGCAGCAAAGAGCGCGAGTTGCTGGGCGCGATACGCTACCAAGCCAACCGCGCGGTCTTGCACACCGACACCGAAATGTTGCCGCAAAAGCGCAAAGCTTGGGCGGCGTGGAATTACGAGCGCGCAGCCGTGGCCGATACCGAACAGCAGCAAGTGTGCTTGCACTATTTGCTCAATATCTTGCAGCCTTTGCCATGGCAGCAGTCTGTGCTTGTCTCTTTAAACCCGGTGCGCGAACCGAACCCCTTGAAGGTGATACAAGAGATCAGCTACGACCACCCCGTGTTTGACCAGGCCGCGATTGATGCGCAGTCGCACCTGCCCGCGATTCAGGGTAAAGGCGGCATTTGGTACGCGGGTGCGTGGTGCGGCTATGGCTTTCATGAGGACGGCTATCAAGCTGGTATGCGCGTTGCCGAAGCAATAGAGTGCCAGCACAGGCAGGCAGCTTAAGCGCATGACGAACAAGTTTTCTTCTTCCAGCTCGGTGCCGCAAGCGCCTCAAGCCTTACTGGCGCGCGGCTCAGTCTGGCACCAGCGTTTGCGCCCTGCGGAGCACACTTTTAATCACAAAAGCTATTTTGTTCTATTGCCTATGCGCGCGGCCAGGGTGCAGCCGTGGGCGCTGCCGCGCCGTGCCTTCGCCCCCATTAGCTTTGCTGATAAAGACCATGGCCTAGGAGGCCCCGATGCGCTGGCGTGGTTTGAATCTTTGCTGCAAACCGAAGGCATAGACGATGCGGATGGCGAGGTGTGGCTGCAGACCTACCCGCGTGTGCTGGGCCATGTGTTCAAGCCGGTGAGTTTTTGGTATGCGCACCGCGCCGATGGCTCGCTGGCGGCGATCGTGGCTGAAGTGAATAACACCTTTGGCGAGCGCCACTGCTATTTATTGCGCGGGTCGCAGCTGCAATGGGGTCAGGAATTGCAGGCTGAAAAAGTTTTTCATGTCTCGCCCTTTTGCGCCGTGCAGGGGCATTACCGCTTTCACTTCACGCGCACAGCGGATCGTATCGTGGCGCGCATCGATTTGTATGACGCGCAAGGCGCGTTGCTCAAAACAAGCATCAGCGGCCAGCTCGAACCCTATAACCGCAGCAGCGCACGCCGCGCATTTTGGGGCACACCCATGATGACGCTGGGCGTAGTTGCGCGCATTCATTGGCACGCCTTGCGCTTGTGGCTCAAGCGTGTGCCTTTCTTTCGCAAACCATCCATTCCTCAAGAATTTGTCTCACGATGAGCACTACCCTACCCAGTAATCGCGCCCTGACTGCCTTGCCTGCCGATGCGCCCGCGTCTGCACAGCGCATTTTTCGGCTGCTGCATCAATTGCAATTTGGCAGATTAGACATTGAATGGCCAGACGGCGGCCACAGCCGCTTTCCAGCCGCTAGCAGCGGCCAGACGGATACGCCGCAGGGTATGCGCGCGACTTTGTGCCTGAATAATTGGCGTGTCTTTGAGCGCACGCTGAAATCTGGCGATATCGGCTTTGCCGAAAGTTATATCGACGGGGACTGGCACACGCCGAATTTGAGCGCTTTGCTCGCGCTCTTTCTCGCCAACCGCGAACACTTGGAGCAAGTGGTTTATGGCTCGTGGTGGGGCGCGCTGCTGCACCGCATCAAGCATGGGCTGAATCGAAATTCGCGCCAAGGCAGTGCAAAAAATATCCACGCGCATTACGACCTCGGGAACGATTTTTATCGCATGTGGCTCGACAGTTCGATGAACTATTCGAGTGCTTGGTTTGAGGGCAAGCAGGCGCAAGACTTGGCGGGTGCTGATTTACAAAACGCGCAAGAAGCCAAGATGCGCCGCGCGCTGGATGAAGCTGGCGTTGAGACCGGCAGCCGCGTCTTAGAGATTGGTTGTGGCTGGGGTGCGATTGCCGAGATCGCGGCACGCGAGCGCCAGGCGCATGTGACGGGCGTGACACTTTCCGCCGAACAGCTGGCATGGGCGCAAAAACGCATGGACGAAGCGGGCCTGAGTCATTTGGCAGATTTGCGCTACCAAGACTATCGCGACTTAGCAGCCCTGCATGAGCAGCAACCTTTCGACGCCATCGTCTCGATCGAGATGTTTGAGGCTGTTGGCCGCGCCTATTGGCCGAGCTACTTTGACACGCTCAAACGCTGCCTCAAGCCCGGTGGCCACGCTTGCATACAAACCATCACCATCCGCGATGATTTATTTGAGCGCTATGCGCGCTCCAGTGACTTTATTCAGCAATACATTTTTCCTGGCGGCATGTTGCCCAGTTCCTCGCGCTTTGAGGCGATGGCAAACGCAGCAGGCTTGGTAGTGGAAAAGCGCTTGGCTTTTGGCCCCGACTATGCCGAAACCCTGCGTCGTTGGCGCCAAGCATTTTTGCAGCGCGAAACAGAAGTGGGGCACTTGGGCTTTGATGCGCGTTTTGTGCGCATTTGGACTTTCTATCTCGCCTATTGCGAAGCCGCGTTCGACCACGGCAGCACCAATGTCATGCAGTTTACTTTGCGCCGTCCGAGTTGATCGTATCGAACAAGCCGATATCCATAAAAGCGCATCATGTCTAAGCAGTCTTTTTTACTTAACCGTCGCCAAACGCTGTGTACTGTGGCAGCTTTGTGCGCGAGCACCAATCCTCTTATGAACGCCAACGCCACTATTGCCCCCGCTACCCCTGTTGTTGCACCTGCTGAAGTTGCAGCGGCCATCAAACTTGCGCAGTTGCACGGAAGCGCGCCCTTGCGTTTTTTCGGCCTGCTGGTTTATGAGGCGCGTTTGTGGACGGCCTCAAAATTTGATGCTGCAAGCTACGAGCAATTGCCTTTTGCGCTGGAGCTGGAATATGCGCGCAAGCTAGAAGGCGCGGCGATAGCCGAGCGCTCGATTGCCGAGATGCGCCGCGTCGATAACTTTAGCGAAGCGCAGGCCACGAAATGGCTGGGGCTAATGACGCAAGCCTTTCCTGATGTCAAAGCGCAAGACCGATTAACGGGTGTGCACGACGGCGCTGGCAGCGTGCGCTTTTACTTCAATGGCAAAGAGACCGCGGCCATTCAAGACAAAAGCTTTGCGCGCTTGTTCTTTGGCATTTGGCTCTCGCCTAAAACATCTTCGCCTGCACTGCGCAGCGCCTTGATTAAGCAAGCCTAAAAATGTCTGCCGCCTACACGCACAGCAACGCTTGGCGCTATGGGCTGCTGGGTTTGCCGCTGGCTTTTGTCTCACTGCCGCTGTATGTGACCCTGCCACGGCATTACGCCGAGCACTATGCCGTGCCGCTGGGTATGCTGGGCATGCTGCTCCTCATCACGCGCGTGTTTGATGCTGTGCTAGACCCGCGTATAGGCCGATGGGTCGATACTCTGTTTGAGCAAAGCCCATACCGCAGCTGGTTGGCCGCTGCTTGGGGCTCGCTCGTGTTGGCGCTGGGTTTTGCGGCGCTGTGGAATCCGCCCGCGCAGACACAAGACAGCAATGCGCAGCTCATGCTGTGGTTGGGCGCATCACTAGTGATTACTTACATCGCTTTCAGTTTAGTCTCGATGGTGCACCAAGCCTGGGCGGCGCGCTGGGGCGGACAGCCTGAGCAGCGTGCCCGACTGGTCGCGTGGCGCGAGGGCGCTGCCATCGTTGGCGTGCTTTTAGCCAGCATCTTGCCGGTGTACTTGGGTCTGCAAGTCACCAGCATTGCCTTAGCGCTGACGCTGGGGCTCGGGCTTTGGACTTTGTACCAAACGCTACCCGCGCAGCTGGAAACCCTGCGTTTCAAGCAACTGTTCAGCCTGGCGCAGACGAGCAGCCTAGCCCAAGCCAAAACAAGCCAAGTTAGTAGTTCGACTTCTCCTTGGCGCACACCTGCTTTTTCGGCTTTGCTAGTGGTCTTCTTGCTCAACGGCACGGCCAGCGCCATGCCTGCGACTTTGTTGCCGTTTTTTGTGCGTGACACTTTGCAAGCCGCCAATTGGGAGCCGCTGTTTTTAGGCAGCTACTTTTTGGCCGCAGCGCTGGGCCTGCCGTTGTGGGTCAAGTGGATTCAGCGTATCGGTTTGGCCAACAGTTGGCTTTTGGGCATGGGTTTGAGCGTCTTGGCTTTTTGCGCTGTGCCGTTACTGGGCGCGGGGGATGCCTTGGCTTTTGAATTCATCTGCATCCTGACTGGTTTGGCTTTGGGGGCAGACCTCGCTGTTCCTAGCGCCTTACTCACGGGCGTGATTCACCAAGCTGGTTTGGGTCAGCAAAGTGAGGGGCGCTTCTTTGGATGGTGGACGGCGGCGACCAAGCTCAATTTGGCGCTGGCCGCTGGTTTGGTTTTGCCTTTGTTGGCATTGTTGGGTTTTCAGACTGGGCAGCACACGGCTAGCAACCAGTTTGCATTGGCCATGACTTATGGCTTGCTGCCTTGCATTTTTAAAGTCTTAGCTGCTGCCGCTTTGTTGTGGGCTATGCAGCGTCACCCTGTTTTAAAAGGAAGAATATGAAACACATTAAACGCATTCTGGCGGCGACATTTGTCGCTGTAGCACTCGCTGCTGCTGTGTCTGGCTGCGCGGGCCCACAAGTGCAGGAGTATGCGCAAGAGCAACCCAATCTAGACCTCAAACAATACTTCAGCGGCCCCATGAAGGCTCACGGTGTTTTCACCGATCGCAGTGGCCGCGTGGTCAAGCGCTTTGTGGTCGAGATGCAAGCCAGTTGGGTCGGCACGGAAGGCACGCTGGACGAGCGTTTTGCTTATAGCGACGGCACGACTGGGCAGCGAATTTGGCACCTGACCGATTTGGGCCAAGGGCGCTACAGCGGCCGTGCCGATGATGTGATCGGCGAAGCGCTGGGGCAGACGGCGGGAAATGCCTTCCGCTGGCAGTACACGATGGCTTTGCCCGTGGACGGCAAGGTGTACGAGGTGCAGTTCGATGACTGGATGTATTTGATGGACGACAAAACCATGCTGAACAAAGCCGTGATGAGTAAATACGGCATACGCCTGGGCGAAGTCACTTTGTCTTTTACCAAACTCTAGGCGTCGCATGTCCTTGAATCCTCCTATTCGCGATTGGCGCGGTCGCGTCGTCTGGGTCATCGGTGCGTCGAGTGGCATAGGCTTGGCAATGGCTAGCGCGCTACATGTTGCTGGAGCTACGGTGGTGGTCTCGGCGCGCTCTGTGGGTGCCTTGCAGACTTTTGTGCAGGCGCACCCTGGCAGCATGGCGGTGCCTTTCGATGTCAGCGATCGCATCAGCGTTGTGCGCGCGGGGCAAAAGCTCATGAGCTTGGTCGGGCGCATCGACTTGGTCATGTACTGTGCTGGCTACTACCGCGCCATGCGCGCCACCAATTTTGACTTGGACGATGCTTTGCGTCACCAACAGGTGAATGTGCAAGGTGTGCTGCACATGTTGGATGTCGTTTTACCGATTTTTAGGCGCCAAGGCGAGGGGCATCTCAGCTTGGTCGCCAGCGTGGCTGGCTATCGTGGCTTGCCGCAGTCGCTGGCTTATGGACCCACTAAAGCGGCCTTGCAAAATATGGCCGATACGCTGTACTTGGATCTGCACGATGCGGGGATAGGCGTGTCTGTCATCAACCCTGGATTTGTGCGCACGCCATTGACGGCGCAAAACGACTTTGCCATGCCCGCTTTGATGACGCCTGAACAAGCTGCGCAGGCGATTTTGCAAGGCTGGGCCCGCGGCGTATTCGAGATCCATTTCCCGCGCCGTTTCACCTTCTGGCTTAAACTGATGCAGCATTTGCCGCACCGCCTTTATTTTGCGCTGGTGCGCCGCACCACAGGTTTATAAATTGCCAGCCATGACTATCAGCACTGATGAAGCCCGCGCCATTGCTGAGCGCATTGTTGAACTTTTTGAAAATCTCAGCCCGCAGCGCCTGTCCGAGCTGGCGGTGCTGTATGCAGACGACGCACGCTTTAAAGACCCCTTTAACGAGGTGTTCGGCACAGCCGCTGTGCTGCAAATTTTTACCCACATGTTTGAAAATTTGGAGCAGCCACGCTTTGTTGTGAAGCAGCGCTTGGTGGATGGCGTGCAGATTTTTTTGGTTTGGGAAATGCATTTCCGTTTCAAGCGCTTTGACACCAGCAGCGCGCAAGTTATACGCGGCGGCTCGCACCTGCTGCTTGCGCAAGACGGGCGCATTCGGGACCACCGCGATTATTGGGACGCGGCAGAAGAGCTGTATGAAAAATTGCCTTTACTCGGCAGCCTGATGCGTTACTTAAAAAAGCGTGCGCTCAGCTAGGTGTCGCTAGCGAGAACACAAAAAAGCCCCAGTCATTTGCGCGCTGGGTTTTTTAGTCCCACTGATTTAGCGAGCGGCGTATTTTTTGGGTTTGAGTAGCAGTTTAAGTTTGGCACCCCAAAAACATTTCGCTGCGAAGCGGATGGTGATACAAGATTTTTGGGATATCTTGAAAATGGCTTTTCCGTGTTTCAAGATGAGTAAGGCTAATTCTGGACAAAGATAACGCTCTTTTTTTGATAGCCAGAGCGCACGCAGAGCGTCAATCTGGGCGGTTTTTTCGCCATTACCTAGCCGTGCCAAATGCCCCATCCATGCAGCCTCATCATCGATACGCTGCGCCAAGGCGGGGGCGTTTTTAGAGCCTTTATTTTTGAGGCCTGCGATGTCGGTGCACGATGCGGCATGTTGGCGAAAGTGAACCAAACACTCATCGACATAGACAAGGCCGCCCGAAGATGCTGCGACTGCCGCCAGCCAATGGTCGAAATAAGCTTTGGGGGGTATCGGGCAGGCTTGGTCTAACAATTTACGGCGAAACAGACTAGCGTGGCCAGAGACGCAGTTGAGAAAAATGAAGGGCATCCAGTCCTTGCCGCTGTACATATTTAATTTGTCAGAAATTTTTTGGTGAAGGCTGTCGCCATT
>CAZUUN010000070.1:0-7516 GCA_964622735.1 uncultured Burkholderiaceae bacterium
CCTCGTTCGGGGTGGGGTCGAGCAGCACATCGCCGCCGCCCATGCGCTGCTCCATTTCGCGCACTTCTTCGGGTTTGACTTTGAGCTTCTGCGCCATCTCTTGCACCTGCGCATTGGTCAGGGCGCTTTTGTGCATATTGTCTTCGTCGGCGTCTTGCATCTGGTTTTTCATCGAACGCAGATTGAAGAACAGCTTGCGCTGCGATTTGGTCGTGGCCACTTTAACCATGCGCCAATTTTTCAAAATGTACTCGTGCATCTCAGCCTTGATCCAGTGCATGGCGTAGCTCACCAAGCGCACGCCCTGCTCGGGGTCAAAGCGCTTGACGGCTTTCATCAAACCCACATTGCCCTCTTGGATCAAATCGGCCTGCGGCAAACCGTAGCCCGCGTACTGACGCGAAATCGCCACCACCAAGCGCAGATGCGACAGCACCAAGCGCCCCGCGGCATTCAGATCGTTTTTCTCGCGCAACTGCACGGCTGCCTCGCGCTCCTCTTCGGGCGTGAGCATGGGCATTTGCCTTGTTGCCGAGATGTAGGCATTCAAATCACCCAAAGACGGCACCAGCGTCCAAGGATTCGCCGTTTTTGTCAGGCTGTAAGTTGTATTCATAAAAATAACCTCCGGGTCATTTGTTTATATTAGCACTCTTAAGCCTAGAGTGCCAAAGCCGTAAAAACCACAAGAGTTAGTAGGGTTTTAGCTGCTGGCTGCGGCACTGAATCACCCCACCATTTTTTTATTTATACGCCGATGCGGGCAATTTGTCTGTCGGTCTAAGGATGGAGGCCCTGTACGCACACGCGCCTGCCAAAGTTGAGGATAATAGGCGGCTTATCTGCCCCTTATTTTTTGAATGCCCCACTGATGACCCACATTCTCGCCCTCAGCGGCAGCCTGCGCGCCGCCTCTTATAACACCGCCTTATTGCGCGCTGCGCAAACTTATGCGCCTGCTGGCACGACTGTCGAAGTGGTGACTTTGCACGATATTCCTTTTTTTAATGAAGATGTCGAAGCGGCTGAGGGCTGGCCCGCCAGCGTGCGCGCTTTGCGTGAAAAAATCCAAGCCGCCGACGCCTTGCTCATCAGCACGCCTGAATACAACAGCGGCATACCTGGCGTTTTGAAGAATGCCTTCGATTGGATCTCGCGCAGCAACGCCAGCCATCCCAGTGTGTTGCAGCACAAGCCGACCGCGCTGATGGGCGCAACCCCCGGCGGTTTTGGCACGGCGGTCGCGCAAGGCAGTTGCTTGCCTATGCTGCGCGCCTTAGGCGTGCATTTGTGGGCCGGTCAGCGCATGATGGTGGCCAATGCCCATACGCTTTTCAATGACGGCGAACTCAGCAGCCCCGAGTATCAAACGCAGATGCGCCACTACATGCAGGGTTTGGTGGCGTTTGCGCAGGCACAGCGCCCATAAAATCGCCTCAAACACTCTTCTTTTAGGAGCTGCTCAGGCAGTTTTTATCGAAAAAAATGGCTAAAACACCCTTAAAAATGCAGTTTGAAGCGTTTTTTACCATGCCGCCCTTGGGCTGCTGGCTCTAAGCGCGCGGTATTGCCATGGCCAGACTCAGCCGACTCGACATTGCCGACCAGGTGCATTTGCTCAGCCTGCACGGCAACAACCAGCAAACCGTCTTTTTTGAGGCGGCTGATTACGCCGATTTTTTGCAGTTTTGTCGCAGCGCCTTGGCCGAATACGCGGTGCAGCTGCACGCTTTTTGCCTGTTGCCACACGCAGCATTCTTGCTCGTCACGCCTTTGCAAGTGGGCCAAGTCTCGCCTTGGGTGCAACAAATTGCCCGCCGTTTTGTGCGCGCCGTGAACAAGCGCCATGGCCGCAGCGGCACGCTGTTTGAGGGGCGTTTTCGCTCGGGCGTCTTGCAAGCGGCTGATTATTTATTGCCTTGCATGTGGACGCTGGACCAGCTGCCCGTGCAGGCCGGCTTGGCCAGCAGCCCCAGCGCTTACGCCTATAGCAGCGCGGCTTGGTTTGTGGGCACGCCCGAGAGCCACAGCGGCCTGCACGGCCACTTGCTGCGCAGCATACTCACACCGCACCCCGCAGTGTGGCAATTGGGTAATACGCCATTCGAGCGCGAGAGCGTCTACAGCCGTGAGCTGGAGCAATATGGCGGGCCGCCGCCTGATTGGTTTGCCACCTTGCAGCGCGGCTGGGCGGTGGGTGATGCCGAATTTTTAGCCCTGCTGCAGCAAGGCAGTGCGCGCCGCGTGCAAGCGGGTCAACGCGGCCGACCACGCAAAGCAGCGCCGGATGCGGATATGGCAACGGCGCCTTAGTCGTCCACTTCTTCGAGGCTGGCGGGCGCTACAAATACCGGCGCTTGCACTGGTGGCGCGGGAGCGAAGGCTTGGGCAGGCGCCACTGGCGTCTGTTCATCGGCATTCGCATCCGAGCGCAAATCTTCTTCCTCATCATGCACTGGCTTGACTTTGGCTTTGGGTTCAGCACGCGCCAAGGCGGGGCTGCTGCCTGAACCACCAGGCAAATCTTTGTAGCTGACGCTCAGGTTGTCGAGATAGCATTGCTGCTCGATCTTGAAGCGCTCGTCCCCATTCTTAGGCGCAGGGCGCAGGGCGCGCACCGCTTGTTTGCAGTCTTTGCGCAAAATGCGCTCGGCTTGGTAGCGGCGGCTCAGGCACTGGCGCATTTCGTTTTGCCTGTCCTGCGCATCAAGACCCGCGGCCTCTTTGCTACACAAAGCAAAACGCGTGGGCACCAAAGGCAAATTGTTCATCGAAGCCTGCGCCGCCCAAGGCAGCAAGCCCACCAGCAGCAAAGCCATCAAGCGCCAGCAGGCGCGCGGCAAGAAAGCAAACACGGCTATCCTTGAATGAGTAAAAAAATCGGCCATTGCAAGGCCAAAACTGCGCCGTTGCAAATTGTAAGGGATGTGGCGATTACTGGTCGCGCACAAAAGGGTTGCTTTTGCGCTCTTGGCCAAAGGTGCTTTGTGGCCCGTGTCCGGGCACAAACACTGTGGCGTCGCCCATGGGCCACAGGCGTTGTTTGATGCTGTCGAGCAAATCTTGGTGATTGCCCTGGGGAAAATCGGTGCGCCCTATGCTGCCCGCGAACAAGACATCGCCGACAAAAGCGCACTGCGCCTGTGGCGAATAAAACACCACATGGCCCGGCGTGTGCCCCGGGCAATGCCGCACTTGCAAACTGCAGTTGCCCACTTGCACCGCATCACCGTCTTGCAGCCAACGCGTGGGCGTGAAAGCCTGCGCGGGCGGAAAGCCAAACATCTGCGCCTGCATTGGCATGCCATCGATCCAAAACTGGTCAGCCTGATGGGGTCCAATGATGGGCACGCCATGCTGCTGGGCCAAAGCCGCCGCCGCGCCCGCGTGGTCCAAGTGGCCGTGGGTGAGCCACACCGCTTTGAGTGTGACGCCTTTTTCTTGGCAAGCAGCTTCTATGCGTTCGATATTGCCGCCCGGATCGATGACGGCGGCCTCCATAGTCTCATCACACCAGACTAAGGAGCAATTTTGCTCAAAATGGGTGACGGGAATAATTTGGTATTGCAACATCTCTAACTGTCTTCATCCTGTGCGCTGGTTTAGAGCACCAAGCCGATGGCTTGCTGCGCGTTTTCGGTTGGCTTGCGTTTAAAGCCCGTGCGCACGAAACGCTGAATTTGCCCGATGCAATAGGCGCTGAGCAAGCCCGCGCGCACTTGCGCATCGACGCTGGGCGTGGCCGAACCGGCAGCCTCAGCGCTGTAAAAGAGCGCGTCTTTGAGCTGCAACTCGACTTTGTCAAAAAACACATTCATGCGCTGCTGCAAGCGCTCGTGCTCGAGCACCAACGCATCGCCCACCATGACGCGGCTCATGCCGGGGTTTTTCTCGGCAAATTGCAAAATCATGTGCACGATGCGAAAGACCTGCAAAGCGGGCTGCGGCTCGCTCTCACGCGCTTGCTTGATCAAGCCAAAGCAGCTCTCTTCAATGAAGTCGAGCAGGGCTTCAAACATCTGCGCCTTGCTGGCGAAGTGGCGGTAGAGCGCAGCCTCTGAGACTTGCAACTTGGCGGCCAATGCCGCTGTCGTCACGCGCTCGCCGCCAGGGGTTTCTAACATGCTGGCCAGTGTTTGCAAAATCTGCACGCGGCGCTCGCCCGGCTTGGGGCGCTTGCGCGTGGTGCTGACTTCTTCTGTCTCGGTCTCTTGCGAGTCTTTATATGACATATATAACGCTAGCCCTTGTAAAACCTGCCTGAGCAGCTATTGATTTTATAGTTGTTTGCGCGCTCGGCTCTTCACTCTTTGTAGTTGGCAATGCCGTCCACGATTTCTTTTTTGGCTTCGGCGGCATCGCCCCAGCCCAAAATTTTGACCCATTTGCCTTTTTCGAGGTCTTTGTAATGCTCAAAGAAATGTTGGATTTGCGCGCGCAATTGCGGGCACACATCGTCTAGCGTTTGAATTTTGTCTGATGCAGGGTGTAGCTTAGACACTGGCACAGCGATCAGTTTGTAGTCTTCGCCTGCATCGTCTTGCATTTTCAACACGCCCACTGTGCGCGCCGCAATCACGCAGCCATGCACCAGCGGAAACGGGGTGATGACCAAGACATCGACTGGGTCGCCATCGCCAGCCAGCGTTTTGGGCACATAGCCATAGTTGGCGGGGTAGTGCATGGCCGTACCCAAGAAGCGATCAACCGTGAGTAAGCCTGTTTCTTTGTCCACTTCATACTTCACCGGAGTCGAGTGGGCGGGGATTTCAATCACTACATTGAAGTGTTCTGGTGGGTTTTTGCCAGGGCCAAGATTGTTCATAGACATGGTGTGTGCTTCTTTTAAAATTAAAACAAAGTAGTGCCGCATTGTAGCGGGGCAAGAATGCAACATTCGGTAAGCCCCAGCGGCAAACCCTAGCGCCCCAGCCCTCGTTTACCACTAAATACGGCCTAAAATCGGCGGGTTTGCCCGCGCTTTGGTCTACCCTGCGCGCCCATCCCCATTGCCCTTTTGTGAAAGATGGTGCCCCTGATGAAAAAACGCTTTTTCCTGCTTCAACTCGCGCTCGCTAGCGCCATCGTTCTGCTTGGCGCCTGTGGCCAAAAAAGCAATACCGAACCCACAGTCGCAGCAGCCGCCAACAGCACGGGTGAAGAGCCTGTGCTGAATATTTACAACTGGCCCGACTACATCAGCGAAGACATGATCGCCAATTTCGAAAAAGAAAGCGGCATCAAGGTCAACTACCAAACTTTTGAGAACAACGAAATGCTGCACGCCAAGCTGATGGCGGGCAACTCGGGCTACGACATCGTCGTGCCCGGCTCGGTCTATGCCAAGCCGCAAATTGCCGCCGGCATGTTGCAAGCGCTAGACAAAGCGCAAATTCCGAATTACGCCAACCTCGACCCCGCCATCATGGCCAAGCTGGACAAGGTCGACCCGGGCAACGCCCACATCGTGCCTTGGGGCTGGAGCTATGTCACCGTCGGCATCAACCAAAAAGCGGTGGACAAAGCGCTCGGCGGCGCGCCCTTGCCCGCCAATGTATGGGATTTGGTGTTTGACCCCGCTTACAGCCAAAAGCTCAAAGCCTGCGGCATTGCCTATTTAGATGCCGCGTCTGAGATCTTGCCCTCAGCCCTGCGCTATATCGGCAAGCCAGCTTATTCGAGCGAGCCCGCTGATTACCAAGCCGCCGCAGCCATGCTGGCCAAAGTGCGCCCCGATGTGCGCATGTTCACCAGCACCATGATCGACGACTTGGCCAGTGGCAAAACCTGCGCCGTGGTGGGCTGGGCCGGTGACATCAACATCGCCCGTATGCGCGCGCAAGAAAACCAAGCCGATGTCGACATCAAAGCACTGATGCCAGCCGATGGCGCCATCCTCTTTTTTGACAATTTGGCCATCCCCAAAGACGCCAAACACCCCAAAAATGCCCACGCCTTTATCAACTACTTCTTGCTTCCGGAAGTCTCGGCTGCGCTCAGCAACGCCGTGTCTTACCCCGTGGCCAACAAAGCGGCGCTGCCCTTCGTCAAACCCGAGATCGCCAAAGACCCCTCAACTTATTTAGACGAAGCGACGATGGCCAAAATGGTCGCGCCCGAGAGCTTTAGCAAAGAAGCCCGCGAAGCCATGACCAGCGCCTTCACCGCCTTCAAAAAAGGCTCTTAAACCACAAGCCGCCCGTTTCAAGCGGCCTGTTTTTCAAAAACTTCAGGCGTTTGCACGCCGCCCTTTAGTTGCCAAGGATGCCAGCACCAGCATGAAACCCGCGCCCAACCCCAGCACCATCCACAGCCCTATCAACAGCCCGAGCAGCGCTCAGGACGAAGGTTTTTTGACCACGCAAAACCTGGTCAAACGCTTTGGCGATGTGGCTGCCGTGAACGATGTCTCGCTGTCGATACGCAAAGGCGAAATCTTCGCCCTGCTGGGCAGCTCGGGTTGTGGCAAATCGACCCTGCTGCGCATGTTGGCGGGTTTTGAAGTCCCCACTTCGGGCGCCATTTTGCTCAATGGCCGCAACATCGCGCCCCTGCCGCCTTACGAGCGCCCCATCAATATGATGTTTCAAAGCTATGCGCTGTTCCCGCACCTGAGCGTGGAAGAGAACATCGCCTTTGGCCTCAAACGCGAGGGCTTGCCCAAAGAACAGATTGCGCAGCGCGTAGCCGACATGCTGCAACTGGTGCAGCTGCAAGCTTATGCCAAGCGCAAACCGCAGCAACTCTCAGGCGGGCAGCAGCAGCGCGTGGCGCTGGCACGCAGCTTGGCCAAAAAACCGCAATTGCTCTTGCTCGATGAGCCACTGGGGGCCTTGGACAAAAAGCTGCGCGAGCAAACCCAGTTCGAGCTGGTCAACATCATCGAATCCGTCGGCGTGACCGTCGTCATGGTCACCCACGACCAAGAGGAGGCCATGACCATGGCGTCCCGCATCGCCGTCATGAGTGAGGGGCGCGTGCTGCAAGTCGGCCGCCCGCAAGAAGTGTATGAATACCCCAACTGCCGCTTTGTCGCGGGCTTTGTTGGCAATGTCAATTTGTTTGAGGGCACTTTGATCGACAGTAGCGCCGAGCATGCCGTCGTCAGCACGCCGCTGGGCGCGGTGGAAGTCGGGCACGGCGTGGCTATCGCCCAAGGCATGCCACTGTCATTGGCTATCCGCCCCGAGAAAATCCGCATCAGCAGCAGCCAGCCCACGCATGTAACGCAAAACCTGTTTGAAGGCAAAGTGATAGAGATTGCCTACCTCGGCGATGTGAACACCTATATCGTGCTCACCGCCAACGGCAACAAAATCAAAATCACCGACATCAATGCCCGCCATTCGGCCGAAGCCGGTATTACTTGGGAAGACCAAGTTTGGTTCTGGTGGCACCCGATGGCCGGTGTTGCCCTGACGCAATAAGGTGGCTGCTGTATGAACGCTGTCACCCACTTCTTCAAGCAAGGGCGTAACTGGACCATAGGCATTCCATTCGCTTGGCTGCTGATTTT
>CAZUUN010000071.1:0-7511 GCA_964622735.1 uncultured Burkholderiaceae bacterium
CGGTGCCGCCATTGCCCGGGGCCACATAAATCATTTGCACGCGGGGTGACTGCGCCAACTTCCACGCCAGCGCGTGTTCGCGCCCACCTGAGCCTATAACTAAAACTTTCATGACCTACTACTCTCCAAAAATTTAGGCGGGCAAATCCAGCTCGGCATTGTGATAGACATTTTGTACATCGTCCAAGTCTTCCAGCGCATCCAGTAACTTTTGCATTTTCAGGGCTTCGTCGCCGCTAACGCTCACCGCATTGTCGGCGCGCATGGTCACTTCGGCGACTTCGGCCTGAAAGCCCGCTGCCGTCAAAGCTTTTTGCACCGCTTCAAAATCAGCCGGTGCAGTGATGACTTCAATGCCACCCTCGGCATCGCTCAGCACATCTTGCGCGCCCGCTTCGAGTGCGACTTCGATGACTTGCTCTTCGTTCGTGCCGGGCGCAAACAAGAGCTGGCCGCAGTGTTTGAATTGGTAGGCGACCGAGCCCTCAGTGCCCAAATTGCCGCCGTATTTGCTAAAGGCGTGGCGCACTTCAGCGACCGTGCGCACTTTATTGTCCGTCATGGTATCGACCATGATGGCCGCGCCAGCGTAGCCATAGCCTTCGTAACGAATTTCTTCGTAGTTCACGCCTTCGAGGTTGCCGGTGGCTTTGTCCACATTGCGCTTGATGTTCTCAGCCGGCATATTCACAGCCTTGGCCTTGTCGATTGCCAAACGCAGGCGCGGGTTCATATTGATGTCGCCGCCGCCCGTGCGTGCCGCGACGATGATCTCGCGCGTGATACGCGTCCACACCTTACCCCGCTTTTCATCTTGGCGACCCTTGCGGTGCTGAATATTCGCCCATTTGCTATGACCTGCCATACGCTAGCCCTAAATGCTCTATAGTAAGCAGTCATTGTAATTCCTCACCCCAGACAAATTCGCATGACCAGCCTTTTAATCGCCCAAAATGGCGCGCAGCAAGCCGCCCTGATCTTGGACAAAGCCAATCGCCACGGTCTGATTACGGGTGCGACGGGCACGGGCAAAACGGTCACGCTGCAAACCTTGGCTGAGGGCTTTTCGGCGCAAGGCGTGCCGGTGTTTATGGCCGATGTCAAAGGCGATTTGACGGGCATTTCACAGCCTGCCGTGCACAGCGAAAAGCTCGCGCGCATCATCGCTGAACGCGGCCTAGCACTGCCCACACCCCTGGCCTGCCCCGTCACCTTGTGGGATGTGTTTGGCGAACAAGGCCACCCGGTGCGCGCCACCATCAGCGACATGGGGCCTTTGCTCATAGGCCGCATGCTGAATTTGAACGAAGTGCAAGCGGGCGTGCTGCAACTAATTTTTAAAATTGCCGACGACCAAGGCTTGCTGTTGCTGGACATGAAAGACCTGCGCGCCATGTGCCAGCATGTGGGCGAGAACGCCAGCCAGTTCACCACCAGCTATGGCAACATCAGCGCGGCCTCTATCGGCGCGATTCAACGCGGGCTGATGCAGATTGAAGCCCAAGGCGGCACGCAGTTCTTTGGCGAGCCCATGCTCAACATCGACGACTTGATGCAAACCGATAGCTCGGGCCGCGGCATCGTGAACATCTTGGCAGCGGACAAACTGCTGACCGCGCCGCGTCTCTACGCCACCTTTTTGCTGTGGATGCTGTCTGAGCTGTTTGAAGCTTTGCCCGAGGTTGGCGACTTGCCCAAACCAAAAATGGTGTTCTTCTTTGACGAAGCACATTTGCTGTTTAACGACGCGCCCAAAGTGCTGCTCGAACGCATCGAATTGGTCGTGCGCCTGATCCGCTCGAAAGGCGTGGGCGTTTATTTCGTCACGCAAAACCCGCTGGACATTCCCGGCAGCGTGCTCGCCCAGCTGGGCAATCGCGTGCAGCACGCGCTGCGCGCCTTCACGCCGCGCGACCAGCAAGCCGTGAAGTCAGCGGCCAGCACCATGCGCCAAAACCCCAACTTGGATATCAGCACCGCCATCAGCGAGCTGGCCGTGGGCGAAGCCCTCATCAGCTTTTTAGACGAGCGCGGCAGTCCCAGCATCACCGAGCGCCTGTATGTGCTGCCACCAGCCAGCCAAATTGGCCCGATCAGCGCCGAGCAACGCCAAGCGCTGCTGCGTAACTCTTGCGTGGCGGGCGTTTACGAGAAAACCGTAGACCGCGAATCGGCGCAAGAGATGCTGCTAGCGCGCGCACCGCAAGCCATAGACCCCGCATCGACGCGCGGCACGGCGGGCGCACTGCGCAAACCCGAAGAAGCGGGCGAAGGCGGTTTGGCCCAAATCGCCAAGGAATTTTTGTTTGGCCGCACCGGCCCGCGTGGCGGCCAATACGACGGCGTGGTGCAAAGCGTAGCCAAATCTGTCGCCCGTGATGCGGGTCGGCAACTGCTGCGCGGCGTCTTGGGTGGCCTGATGGGACGCAAACGCTGAGGCAAGCAGCCTTCAAGCACTACCAAAATAAGAGCTGCTCAGGCAGCTTTCATGTATAAAAAACAGGTTTTTTATACTAAAAACCTGACTTTGGCCATTGTTGGTACAAATACCTACAATGGCCCTATCCATCCTATAAAGAATTTATGAGCCAAGACCAAGCACCGCAGCCCAAGCGCAATACTTTGGGCGTGAACAAAGCGGCCGCCAGCCAGCCGAGCGCGCGCCGCAAACCCGTGCGCCCAGGCGGCAAACCCAAAGCGCGCCCGCCACAAGACGAGTTTTACGCAAAACCTGGCAAAAAATTCAGCCGCCCTGAGGGCGCAAAAGGCGCCAAACCCACAGGCAAACGCCCACCACGCCCTGACGGCGGCAGCTTTGGTGACCGTCCACCGCGTCGAGATGGTGCAGGTTTTGGGGATCGCCCACCGCGTCGCGATGGCGCAGGTTTTGGTGACCGTGCACCGCGCCGAGATGGTGCGGGTTTTGGCGATCGTCCACCGCGCCAAGATGGTGCTGGTTTTGGCGATCGCCCACCGCGCAGAGGCGGCGCTGGCTTTGGCGACCGTGCACCGCGCCGAGATGGTGCGGGTTTTGGCGATCGTCCACCGCGTCGCGACAACTTCGAGCAAGATGCCCGCCCGCCGCGCAACGAGAGTGGCGGCGTGAGCGAATTCGTCAAGCTCGCCAAGCAACGCGCACTCGCCTTGGGCGCGAGCAGTGCTTCGGCACCCGCAGGCGCCGCCCGAAAAGAAACCGCCAAACCGGCGCAACAAGCAGCGCACGAGCACGACGAAGCACACAAGGATGAACGCCATGCGCAGCAGCCAGTAGCAGCAGAATTCATCGCCAGCGAACCCATCGTTTTGCAAACCGAAGATCTGAAGATTTTTCTACCTTGCGCCGCTGGCGTGCAAGACCTCTTGGCCGCTGAGATCGCGCGCATTACGGGGCAGTCCATAGACGACTTCCGCATCACGCGCGGCGGCATTGCGCTGCTGGGGAGCTGGAACGATGTCATGCTGCTCAATCTGCACAGCCGCTTGGCGGTGCGCGTGATGGTGGCGGTAGCCCACGACTATTACAGCAACGAGGCGGATTTATACACCGTCGCCCACGCCGTGCCTTGGCATGCCTGGTTCAAGAATACGCAGACCTTCAAGATTGAGCTGACCAGCCAAAACAGTGGCTTGCAAAGCACCAACTTTGCCGCACTCAAAATCAAAGATGCCGTGGTCGACAGCTTCCGCGAACACACGGGCGCGCGCCCCAATGTCGACACCCACCAGCCGCAAGTGCGCTTGCACGCGCATCTGACGCAAGACGAAGTGATTTTGTACATCGACACTTCGGGCGATTCGCTCTTCAAACGCGGCTGGCGCCAAGACACGGGCGACGCGCCTTTGAAAGAAACCTTGGCCGCCGCCCTGCTCGCGGCCAGCGGCTGGAGCCCCGATGTCCTGCTCTACGACCCTTGCTGCGGCAGCGGCACCATCGCGATCGAAGCGGCGCAAATCGCCGCCAATATTGCACCGGGCAGCTTGCGCAGTTTTGGTTTTGAGAAGCTCAGCCCCTTTGTTCGCGCCGACTGGCTTGCTATTAAAAACAAAGCTGCTCAGGCAGTATTGGCGCCGCCAACTGTCGAAAACATCACGATATTTGGCTCTGATGTCGCTCACCGCATGGTCGATTTTGCCCAGCGCAATGCCGAACGCGCGGGCGTGGCTGCTTTCATCGAGTTCCGCGGTGGCGATGCGCTGCAACGCAAACCGCCTTGCGAGCAAAAGGGCATGGTTTTGCTCAATCCGCCCTATGGCGAGCGTATCGAAACAGGCGGCTTCTCGGCTGACGAAGACGACTTCTTCAGCCGCTTGGCCTCGCATTGGAAAGAACACTTTGACGGCTGGACGGCTTGGGTGCTCTCACCCGACTTGAAACTGCCGGGCCGCATGCGCCTAGCCGAAAGCCGCAAAGTACCGCTGTGGAATGGCCCGATTGAATGCCGTTTGTTTAAATTTGAAGTGCAAGGCAAAAAAACGCCCACAGTGGAGGCTTGAGCCGTGGCTGCGCTGCGCCTCATCTGGTGATGAAGCCGCGCATTTCTTGCTTATATCCTTGGCGTTTTCAGCTATTATTTCAACTGGCATTTTTTACTTAGGAGAAAAATCATGCGTTTCATTTTCATCAGCGTAGGCTTGGCTTTCACTTTGAGTTTGGTGGCCTGCAACACGGTTCAAGGCGTTGGTCGTGATATCGAGCGCGGCGGCGAGTCGATTCAAAAAGCTGCCAAGTAAAACAGGCCGTCTTTCTGCGCTAAAATAGGGCGCTTTCGCTGACTGCACTTTCGCTATAAGTCGCAGAATCAGCCATAAAGCTGCGTACTCTGTCTCAGGGTGCGCGGCTTTTTTCACATCTACACCTACTTAACGCACACGAAAAGACTTATCTCTCATGGCTAAACGCACCGACCTCCAATCCATTCTTATCATCGGCGCAGGCCCCATCATCATTGGGCAGGCTTGTGAATTTGACTACTCTGGCGTGCAAGCGTGCAAAGCGCTGCGCGAAGAGGGCTACAAAGTCATCTTGATCAACAGCAACCCTGCCACCATCATGACTGACCCAGCCACGGCTGATGTCACCTATATCGAACCCATCACTTGGCAAACCGTCGAGAAAATCATCGCCAAAGAGCGCCCAGATGCGATTCTGCCGACCATGGGCGGGCAAACGGCACTCAACTGCGCGCTCGATTTATGGCGCCATGGCGTGCTCGACAAATACACGGGCGGCTTTACCAATAAAGCGATAGAGCTGATTGGTGCCAAGCCCGAAGCCATCGACAAAGCCGAAGACCGCCTGAAGTTCAAAGACGCGATGACCAAAATCGGTTTGGGTTCAGCCCGTTCAGGCATCGCCCACACTTTGGAAGAGGCTTGGGCGGTGCAAAAAACCGTCGGCTTCCCCGTCGTCATTCGCCCGAGTTTTACCTTGGGTGGCACGGGCGGTGGTATCGCTTACAACGAAGAAGAATTCGAGACCATTTGCAAGCGCGGCATCGAAGCCTCGCCCACCAGCGAGTTGTTGATTGAAGAATCACTCTTGGGCTGGAAAGAATACGAAATGGAAGTCGTGCGTGACACGGCCGACAACTGCATCATCGTCTGCTCAATTGAAAACTTGGACCCCATGGGCGTGCACACGGGCGACAGCATCACCGTTGCGCCTGCGCAAACCCTGAGCGACAAGGAATACCAAATTCTGCGTAATGCATCCCTCGCAGTTCTGCGCGAGATTGGTGTTGATACCGGCGGCAGCAATGTGCAGTTCTCCATCAACCCCGAAGATGGCCGCATGGTCGTGATCGAGATGAATCCGCGGGTGAGCCGCTCCTCGGCCCTCGCGTCTAAAGCCACTGGCTTCCCTATCGCCCGCATCGCGGCCAAATTGGCTTGCGGCTACACGCTGGACGAATTGCGCAACGAAATCACGGGCGGCGCTACGCCCGCTTCATTCGAGCCTTCGATCGACTATGTCGTGACTAAAATTCCGCGATTTGCGTTTGAGAAATTCCCCACAGCCGACAGCCGTCTGACGACGCAAATGAAGTCGGTGGGCGAAGTCATGGCCATCGGTCGCACCTTCCAAGAGTCCTTCCAAAAAGCCCTGCGCGGCCTAGAGGTCGGCGTGGATGGCATGAACGAGAAAACCCAAGACCGCGAACTGCTGACCAAAGAGCTGGGCGAACCTGGGCCTGAACGCATTTGGTTTGTGGGCGATGCTTTCGCCTCAGGCTGGACGCTGGATGAGGTCTATGCCGTGACGAAAATCGACAAATGGTTTTTGGTGCAGATCGAAGAAATCATCAAAATCGAACTCGATATTGACCAGCACACCGTTAAATACGGCGCCGATGCTTTGGCAAAACTCAGCGCGGCCGAGTTGCTCGCGCTTAAGCAAAAAGGTTTCTCTGACCGTCGCTTGGCAAAATTACTCAAAACCGATGAACACGCGGTACGCGCCCAGCGCCACAGCCTGAATATTCGCCCTGTGTACAAACGGGTGGACACTTGCGCGGCCGAGTTTGCCACGGACACGGCCTATATGTACTCCACCTACGAGCAAGAGTGCGAGGCCGAACCGACCAATAAACGCAAAATCATGGTGCTGGGCGGTGGCCCGAATCGCATCGGCCAAGGCATTGAATTCGACTACTGCTGCGTACACGCAGCACTGGCCATGCGCGAAGATGGTTACGAAACCATCATGGTGAACTGCAACCCGGAAACCGTTTCGACCGACTACGACACTTCAGACCGTTTGTATTTTGAACCCGTCACGCTGGAAGATGTTTTAGAGATCGTTGCCAAAGAAAAACCCGAGGGCGTGATCGTGCAATACGGCGGTCAAACGCCTTTGAAATTGGCCCTCGGCCTAGAAGCCGCAGGCGTGCCCATCATCGGCACTTCGCCCGACATGATCGACGCGGCCGAAGACCGCGAACGCTTCCAACAACTGCTGAATGAATTGGGCTTGCGCCAGCCGCCTAACGCCACGGCTCGGACTGAGGCTGAAGCCTTAGAAAAAGCCAGCGCTTTGGGCTACCCGCTGGTGGTGCGCCCCAGCTATGTTTTGGGCGGCCGCGCGATGGAGATCGTGCACGAGCAACGCGATTTGGAGCGCTATATGCGCGAAGCCGTCAAGGTCTCGCACGACTCGCCCGTTTTGCTCGATCGCTTTTTGAGCGACGCGGTCGAGTGCGATGTGGACTGCATCCGCGACACCGAAGGCGGCGTGCTGATCGGCGGCGTGATGGAACACATTGAGCAAGCGGGCGTACACAGCGGCGACTCGGCCTGCTCGCTGCCACCCTACTCGCTCTCGGCTGAAACCATCGCCGAAATCAAGCGCCAAACCGCTGCGATGGCGGCCGCGCTCAATGTCGTGGGTTTGATGAATGTGCAGTTCGCCATTCCGCAAGTCGATGGCAAAGATGTGATTTATGTACTCGAAGTAAACCCACGCGCCAGCCGCACCGTGCCTTTTGTGAGCAAAGCCACGGGCATCCAGTTGG
>CAZUUN010000072.1:0-7507 GCA_964622735.1 uncultured Burkholderiaceae bacterium
GCGCAGTCACCCCGCGTGCAAATGATTTATGTGGCCCCGGGCAATGGCGGCACCGCACTCGACAAGCGCTTGCAAAATGTACCCGTCACCGATGTGGCGGCGCTGTGCGAATTTGCCAAAAACGAAAAAATAGACCTGACCGTGGTCGGCCCCGAAGCGCCCTTGGCCTTGGGCGTGGTCGATGCCTTCCGCGCCCAAGGCTTGCGCATTTTTGGCCCCACCAAAGCGGCTGCGCAGTTAGAAAGCTCGAAAGCCTTTAGCAAAGAGTTCATGCAGCGGCATCAGATTCCGACCGCGCTGCACCAAACCTTCTCAGACGCTGCTGCCGCCCATGCTGCGGTGGAGCAGCGCGGCGCGCCCATCGTCATCAAAGCCGATGGCCTGGCCGCCGGCAAAGGCGTGGTGGTGGCGATGAGCAAAGACGAAGCGCACGAAGCCATTGACTTTATGCTCGAAGGCAATCAGTTAGGCGTGGTGCACAACGAAGGCGGCGCTCGCGTCGTGATTGAGGATTTTTTAGAGGGCGAAGAAGCCAGCTTCATCGTCATGAGCGACGGCAAAAATGTGGCCGTGATGGCCACCAGCCAAGACCATAAACGCTTAGGCGATGGCGATGTGGGGCCGAACACGGGTGGTATGGGCGCGTATTCGCCCGCGCCTGTGGTCACGCCCGAAGTGCGCGCGCGCGCGCTGCGCGAAGTCATCATGCCCACCATCAAAGGCATGGAAAAAGAGGGCATGCCCTTCACCGGCTTTTTGTACGCGGGTTTGATGATCGATGACAAGGGCGGCGTAAAAACGCTGGAGTTCAACACCCGCATGGGTGACCCCGAGACCCAGCCCATCATGCTGCGCCTGAAAAGCGATTTGCTCGAAGTGCTGCTGGCCGCGACGCAGCCCGATGGCTTGCTCGATTTGGAGCTGGAGTGGGATCGCCGCTCCGCTTTGGGTGTGGTTTTGGCCGCGCCAGGCTACCCCGCGCAGCCGCGCAAGGGCGACCGCATTCACGGTTTGCCTAGCGCCGTGGTGCAAGACGAGCCGGGCAACGAGGCCGTGGTTTTTCATGCCGGTACGGTACAGCAAGGCGAGGGCGTGGTCAGCAATGGCGGGCGCGTGCTCTGCGTTACCGCACTGGGCGACAATCTGCGCCAAGCGCAGCAAAATGCGTATGCCGCAGTTGCCAAGATCAATTTTGACGGCATGCAATACCGCAAAGACATCGGCTATCGCGCACTGAAATAAGCCAGCAATAGCTGCTAGATACTATTGATTTGATAGCTGCTCAGGCAGGATTGGTGGCTTTAAATGCCAAAAATACTTGTGAAAATGCAAAAAAGAAGCCTCAGGGCTTCTTTTTTTTGCGGCCATCGCTTTTCTGCGATTGGGGTTTAGGTTTTCACAACCTTGGCTTTGACCACCCGCAAAGGCAGGCTGGTGATGCGACGCGAGACGATATTGCTCTCGAAAGTCGGCTCTGAGGCCACTTCTAGGCTGGCGTAACGCACAAGCATTTCGGCCAGTACGGTGTCAATAATGGCTTTGGCTATGCTTGCGCCTAGGCAATAGTGCGGGCCGATTCCAAAGAGCAAAAGCTTATCAAGGTTGGCGCGGTGGATGTCGAGTTTGTCAGGGTCGGGATAAACGGCTTCATCGAAGATGAAGACGGGATGCACCAAACGGATCATCTCGCCCTTCGGTATGGTCACGCCATAAACCTCGATATCTTCCAGTGCAAAGCGCGTAAAGCCGCGATGACCCCAATGGCTCCAACGGAAAGCTTCTAGGGAGGCTTGCGGCAGCAAGTCGGGCTTGCTGCGCACTTCAGCCCATACTTGTGGTTGCTGGGCAAAAGTGTGGGCCACGGTAGTGATGTGGTCGCGCACCGAATCGGGGCCAGCCGCTAGCACTGAGGCGATCAGCGCCAGCATCTCGTCTTCGCTCAGCTTGTCACCGTCTTCCGCCGTGGTGGCCAGGGCGCTAACCAAATCGTCTTGTGGGTGGGCACGCTTTTCGGCCACCATTTTCTTCAGCATAGCTATGCCTTGCAAGGCCTCGGCTTCGTCTAGCTTGGCGCTGGGGTTGAATTGGCCAATGATGGCGTGCGAAACCGCGTAAAAGTCTTTTTGGTAGTCGCTCGATACACCCAAATACTGCGTCAGCACTTCTAGCGGAATAACACGCGCCAGCTCGACAAAGTCGATCACGCCGCCGCCTTTGGCTTCCATGGCATCAAAATGCCGCGCCACGGTGGCGCTGATTTGCGGCATGAGTTTGTCGACGATGCGCGGTGAAAAAGCGGTAACAGCCAAACGGCGCAGACGCTGGTGGTCGGCGCGGTGCTTGCTCATCAGCAAGTTGTCGGTCAGCTTATCCAGCGCGGTTTTTTTATCTTCCGCCGCGCGCGGGTAAAAGCGCCAATCGGCAAAGCGCAGCGACAGGCGGTCATCGCGCAGCAGTTTGGCAAAGGTTTCGTAATCGCCCGCTATCGACCAACCCAATTGCTTGGGCATATAGAAGACGCGGTGCTCGGTACGCATGCTTTTGTACACGGGGTAGCAAACCTCGCGTGGGTAAAAATCAGCATCTTGCGGGCGAAAAGCGGCGTAAGTGGGGTAACGCACAGCGCCCCAAAGCGCGGCAGCGCCCATGCGTGCCATTTGGAGGAAAGAGAAAGACTGCATGAAGCTCAACCCTAAAAAAACCGCCCAAGGAGAAACCCTTGGGCGGTATGGAGGATAACAGAGCGCCGCGCCTCAGACACCGAGTGGGTTTAGAGCGCAAGCGCGCTCACGGCTTCGATGGGTGCGTTTACAGTCAGCGTTGCGGCAGCCGCATTTACGAGAAGTAGAAGGCACCCGGATTGCCGATCGGATCCACCGTCACCTTGATGGTGGACTTGGGCAAAAACTGCCCGCGCAGAATGGCGTTAGAGAGCGGATTCTCGATGCGCTGCTGAATCGCGCGTTTGAGGGGCCGCGCGCCAAACACTGGGTCGAAGCCGACTTTCGCCAGTTCGGCCAAAGCTTGCTCCGAAACATCGAGCTCCAAATCCATCTTCGCCAAGCGCTGCGCCAAAATCGCCAACTGGATTTTGGCGATCGCCGCAATGTGCTGCGCGCTCAGGCCGTGGAAGACCACGGTTTCGTCTATGCGGTTGAGGAACTCTGGGCGGAAGTGCTGCTTTAATTCTTCCCAAACCGCGTCTTTCATTTCCTCATAGGGCTTGTCTACCATGCTTTGAATCAAGTGGCTGCCGATGTTGCTGGTCATCACAATCACCGTGTTTTTAAAGTCCACGGTGCGGCCTTGGCCATCGGTTAGGCGGCCATCGTCCAGCACTTGCAAGAGCACATTAAAGACATCGGGGTGGGCTTTTTCCACCTCGTCGAGCAAGATCACGCTATAGGGTTTGCGGCGCACGGCCTCGGTCAAATAGCCGCCCTCGTCATAGCCCACATAGCCCGGCGGCGCGCCGATCAAACGCGCGACGCTGTGCTTTTCCATAAACTCGCTCATGTCGATGCGTATCAGGTGGTCTTCGCTGTCGAACAAAAAGGCCGCCAGCGCTTTGGTCAGCTCGGTTTTGCCCACGCCTGTGGGGCCTAAGAACAAGAAAGATCCTGTCGGGCGATTCGGGTCAGACAAGCCCGCACGCGAGCGGCGTATGGCGTTGGCCACAGCCTCGATTGCTTCCTCTTGGCCTACGACGCGGGTGTGGAGCTTTTCTTCCATCTCTAGCAGCTTCTCGCGCTCGCTGTGCAGCATTTTGCTCACCGGGATGCCGGTGGCGCGGCTCACCACTTCGGCAATTTCTTCGGCGCCCACTTGCGTGCGCAGCAACTGGTTGCCTTTGCCTTCGCCGTGGGCTTTTTCTTTGCTTTGCGCTTCTTTCAAGCGCTTTTCTAGCTCAGGCAGCTTGCCGTATTGCAATTCAGCCACCTTGTTAAAGTCGCCTTGGCGTTTGAGCTCTTCCATCTGAAAGCGCGCCTTGTCCAACTCCTCGCGCACTTGCTGGCTGCCTTGGGCGCTGGCTTTTTCGGTGTGCCAAATCTCTTCAAGGTCGGCATACTCTTTTTCGAGCTTTTGCATCTCTTCGCGCAGCAACTCCAGGCGTTTTTTCGACGCTTCGTCTTTCTCGCGCTTCAAGGCTTCTTGCTCGATTTTCAGCTGTATCAAACGGCGGTCGAGCTTGTCCATGACCTCGGGTTTGGAGTCAATCTCGATCTTGATTTTGGCCGCCGCCTCGTCGATCAAATCAATCGCTTTATCGGGCAAAAAGCGGTCGGTGATGTAGCGGTGCGAGAGCTCGGCCGCAGCCACAATGGCCGGGTCGGTGATCTCTACGCCGTGGTGGACTTCATATTTTTCTTGCAGGCCGCGCAAAATGGCAATGGTGGCTTCGACCGTTGGCTCGCCGACGATGATTTTTTGGAAACGCCGCTCCAGCGCTGCATCTTTCTCGATGTATTTGCGGTATTCGTCCAGCGTGGTCGCGCCCACGCAATGCAACTCGCCACGCGCGAGCGCGGGTTTGAGCATATTGCTCGCGTCCATCGCGCCATCGGTTTTGCCCGCGCCGACCATGGTGTGCAACTCGTCGATGAAGACGATGGTTTGGCCTTCGTCTTTGGCCAAGTCTTTTAGCACCGTTTTCAGGCGCTCTTCAAACTCGCCGCGGTATTTAGCGCCCGCCAGCAAAGCGGCCATGTCGAGCGACAAGACGCGCTTGCCTTTGAGCGAGTCGGGCACTTCGCCCGCGACGATGCGCTGCGCCAAGCCCTCGACGATGGCGGTTTTGCCCACACCGGGCTCGCCGATTAAAACGGGGTTGTTTTTGGTGCGGCGCTGCAGCACCTGGATGGCGCGGCGGATTTCATCGTCGCGGCCTATCACCGGGTCGAGCTTGCCCATGCGCGCGCGCTCGGTTAAATCGATGCAGTATTTTTTCAACGATTCGCGCTGGTCCTCGGCATCAGCGCTGTCTACATTTTGGCCGCCGCGCACCGCGCTAATGGCTGCTTCTAGGCTTTTGCGACTCAGGCCCGCTTTTTTCAGCGCTTGGGCAAACTCGATTTTGCTGTCGGCCAGCGCGAGCAAATACAGCTCGCTGGCGATGAACTGGTCGCCGCGTTTGATGCCTTCTTTTTCCGCCGCTTGCAGCAGACTGACCAAATCGCGCCCGACCTGCACTTGGTCTTGGCCGCTGACTTGTGGCAGACGCTCTAGCGCGCTGTTGGCCACTTGAGCCAGCGCGTGGATGTTGATGCCCGCGCGCTCAAGCAGGGGCGCGGGGCCGTCGTCTTGCCTGAGCATGGCGCTGAGTAAATGCGCTGGCTCAATGTAGGCGTGGTCGGCGCCCAAAGCCAGCGTTTGCGCATCGCTCAGCGCTTCTTGAAACTTGGTGGTGAGTTTGTCCATACGCATGATGTGATATCCCCATTAATTATGATGAATGATCTAGTATCTGCGGCTATTCTGCGCTTTTTCAAGCCCCCAAACCAGTGCGCGCTTCGTACAATCGCGTTTATGCACATCCACCAACTATCGGCCAGTTATATCGCCGAGCAAGACCGAATTTTGCTGCGCATCAACACGCACGAACACGCCGAATTGCGCCTGTGGCTGACGCAGCGCCTGATGCGCGGGCTCTATCCGCAGCTGCTGCGCTATGACGCGCGCGCCGCATTGGCCAGCGCCCAAGCGCAAAGCCCCGAGAAAACCCAAGCCCACAGCCCCGAGGCGCAGCAAATGCTGGCCGAGATCAAGCGCGAGGCGGTTTTGCACAGCAGCGACTTCAGCACGCCTTTTGTTGAGCCACAAGCGCCGCAAGACTCGCCGGCAGCGTTGTTAGTCACGCGCGTGAATTTGCGCATGTCGGATGGCGTGCAAGCACAGGGCAGCGCGGGCGTTCAAACGCTGGCGACTAGTGATGTGCAGTTGCACTTTGAAGAAATTCTGCCTGAGGATGGCGGCCAAGCGCGTGGCTTTCAATTCAACTTCACCGCCACGGTGTTCCATGGCTTGGTGGAGTTGCTGCGCCAGACTTTGCAAAAATCGGAATGGACAGGCGTTTTGCCACCCGAGCCCGACGCGGCCAATTGGGGCGAGGGCGAGCCGCCGCTTCATTTACTTTAAACAGCCCTATTTTTAAATAAAATAGGGCTGTAGGTGCTGTAAAACCTGCCTGAGCAGCTACTAAAAAAGTAGTAATTCAGTGCTTAAGGACTTGATTAATAACCTGATTAAGTGCCCGCTTTGGCCCGCAAGCGCCAAGCGTGCAGCAAGGGCTCGGTGTAACCATTAGGCTGGTGCAGGCCTTCAAACACCAAATCCAGCGCGGCGCGATAGGCGTAGCTTGACTCCAAGCGCCCACTCATAGGCGTGTAGCTCGGGTCATCGGCATTTTGTGCGTCCACCACAGCGGCCATGCGTTCAAAGGTTTTCTTCACCTGCTTGGGCGTGACGATGCCGTGCTCTAGCCAATTGGCGATGTGCTGGCTGCTGATGCGCAGGGTGGCGCGGTCTTCCATCAGGCCGACATCGTGGATGTCGGGCACTTTGGAGCAACCCACACCATGCTCGACCCAGCGCACGACATAGCCCAAGATGCCTTGGATATTGTTCTCCAACTCTTCGCGTATCTCGTCCTTGCTCCACTTGGGTTTTTTCACCACGGGCACTTGCAGCAGGTGTTTGAGCAGGGTTTCGCGCTCGGTGGTTTCGTCGATTTGCTCCAGCTCGGCTTGTACTGCCTGCACATCGACTTGGTGGTAGTGCAGTGCGTGCAGCGTGGCCGCAGTGGGTGAGGGCACCCAGGCGGTGTTAGCACCGGCGCGCGGGTGCGCGATTTTTTGTGCCATCATGGCCGCCATCAAATCCGGCATGGCCCACATGCCTTTGCCGATTTGGGCACGACCGCGCAGGCCGCAGGTCAGACCGACCAAGACATTGTTGCGCTCATAGGCTTGCAGCCAAGCGCTGCTTTTCATATCGCCCTTGCGCAGCATAGCGCCCGCTTGCATGCCGCTGTGCATTTCGTCGCCCGTGCGGTCTAAAAAGCCGGTGTTGATAAAGGCCACACGCTTGCGCGCAGCAGCAATACAGGCCTTGAGGTTGACGCTGGTGCGGCGCTCTTCGTCCATGATGCCGAGCTTGACGGTGTAGGGCGCCAGACCCAAGATGTCTTCCACGCGACTGAAGGTCAGGTCGGCAAAAGCGACTTCTTCGGGGCCGTGCATTTTGGGTTTAACAATGTAAATGCTGCCCGTGCGCGAATTGTGTTTGTTCTTCTGGTCTATCAGCGCAATCGTGGTGGTGATGTAAGCGTCCATCAGCCCCTCGGGGATTTCGCTGCCATCGGCGCACAAAATAGCCGGGTTGCTCATTAAATGGCCGACATTGCGTAAAAACAAAAGCGCGCGCCCATGCAGGTTGACGGCCTCGCCCTTGGCACCTTGGTACACGCGGTCGGCATTCAGGCGGCGCGTAAAGCGGTGCGTGCCTTTGT
>CAZUUN010000073.1:0-7483 GCA_964622735.1 uncultured Burkholderiaceae bacterium
GAAGAGAGGAAGATGAGAAGAAAGATTAATCATCAAAAATAATAGCTGCTTAGGCAGGTTTGACGGCCTAAAATGCCAAAAACATACTGAAAATAGCCTTGTATTTGCCTGTAGCGTTTAGTTTGGCAGTGCTAGCGAACCAACACTAGAGCACACCGCGCTCCAACTCTTGCAAGTAAATAAAGTTGGGGGTTTTTACGCCCGCTTTTTGCCGGATCTCGACCAACTCAGGTGACTCGAAAAAGCGGCGAGCATGATCCAGCGAAGTCCACTCAGAAAAGTGAACGATGTTGTTTTGGTCATCGTCATAGCGCAAGAGCTGGAAACTGATTTCTCCGGCGCTTTTCCTCATCGCCGCAGCTTGGTCAAAAATCAGTTTCCACGCGGGGTAAGCGGCGACTTCGTGAATGATCAAGACATGCGGCATATAGAACCTTCCAATTAAGCCTGCGTTTTATCCGCTTCGCTGGTGAAGCTGTCGGCGTAGAACTCATCCGCTGGCAAACCGCACTGCGTGGTGTAGAGCGCGCGAGCTGAATCAACAACGATAGGCGCGCCACAAGCATAGATTTGGTGTTGCGACAAATCGGGGAAGTCGTGCGCCACCGCCGCGTGTACAAAACCGCTGCGGCCTTGCCACTGGTCTTCGGGCAGTGCGTCTGAGACGACAGGCACATAGTGCAGATTGGGCATTTGTGCAGCTTGCGCCAGCAGCCAGTCGTGCATATACAAGTCGCGTGGGCGGCGGCCACCCCAATACAAGCTCACCGGGCGCGTGTTGCCCGTGTGTTGCATGTGTTCAAGCAAGGCTTTGATGGGCGCAAAGCCCGTGCCCGATGCCAGCATGATGATGGGCTTGTCGCTCTCGCGCAGGTAGAAGCTGCCGAAGGGGCCTTCGGCACGCAGAATTTCTTTCTCTTTCATCGCACCAAAAACATGGTCGGTGAATTTGCCGCCGGGCATGTGGCGGATATGCAATTCGATGCGATTGGCCGCTGGCGTGTCGCCCTCCGCCGCTATCGCCACGGTGTGCGGCGCGTTGGCCATGCTGTAACTGCGGCGCGAGTTGTCGCGCAAGATGACTTCGATGTATTGCCCCGCGTGGAATTCAAAGGGCGCAGCGGCGGGCAGTTGCAACACGATTTTTTTCACATCGGGGGCGCGCTCTTCGATGCTGAAGACACGGGCGGGTAGCTTTTTCACCGGGAAGGCGTCGCCACTGCCGACTTGGCGGCTTTCGAGCACCACATCAGAGTGCGGACGCGCGCGGCAAGTCAAAATAAAGCCGTCAGCCAGCTCTTGTGGCGTCAGGGCTTTTTCTTGGTATTCGCTCAAAGTCACTTCACCGCTGATTTTTTTGCATTTGCAGCTGCCGCAAGCGCCGTCTTGGCAGCCATAGGGCAGAGGAATGTTTTGCGCAATGCCCGCTTGCAAGATGGTTTGATCGGCGGGCACTTCAAAACTGCGGCCGCTAGGCTCGACGGTGACTTTGTAACTCATGATGAAATAATCGTCTAATAAATAAAAGGCAACTGCCCATTTTAGCGGTGTCGCGATTATGATTTAGCCCGACATGGCAAACCCGATCCAGAAAACCACTTTAAGGCAGCGCCTGCGGCCGATTTTTGCCGGTATGGATGTGCCGCTGCTGCTGGCTTTCGCCCTGCTCGCCTCGCTCGGCATGTTGATCATGTACTCCTCGGGCTACGACCACGGCGAGCGCTTTAACCAGCACGGGCGCAATTTGCTGTTGGCGGTGGGCATCATGCTTGCCGTCGCGCAGCTCTCGCTGCCAACCATCATGCGCTTTGCCCTGCCCGTGTATTTGCTCGGCCTGCTGCTGCTGGTGGCTGTGGCGCTGTTTGGTATCAGCCGCAAAGGCTCGACGCGCTGGCTCAATTTGGGCGTGATCGTGCAGCCCAGCGAGCTGATGAAAATCGGCGTGCCGCTGATGCTCGCGTGGTGGTTCCAAATGCGCGAAGGCCAGCTGCGTTTGCTCGACTTCTTCGTCGCCTTCATTTTGCTTTTGCTGCCCGTGGGTTTGATCGTGAAGCAGCCCGAC
Organism: uncultured Burkholderiaceae bacterium; assembly: GCA_964622735.1. GTDB lineage: Bacteria > Pseudomonadota > Gammaproteobacteria > Burkholderiales > Burkholderiaceae_C > JAMIFN01. Next base: position 2,063 of record CAZUUN010000073.1, read on the forward strand.
TTGGGCACGGCCTTACTGGTACTCTCAGGCGGCTTGTTTGTGATTTATTTTGCGGGCTTGCGCTGGCGCTGGATTTTGCCGGTTTTGGTTCTGGGCGCCGTCGGAATCGCGCTGATCATCTTTTTTGGCGACCCGCTGTGCGCCGATGGCGTGAACTGGAAAGTGCTGCACGAGTACCAACGCCAACGCGTTTGCACCCTACTCGACCCCACACGCGACCCGCTGGGGCGCGGCTTCCACATCATCCAGGGCATGATCGCCATCGGCTCGGGCGGCTTTTGGGGTAAGGGCTTTATGAATGGCACACAGACCCACCTAGAGTTCATACCTGAGCGCACCACCGATTTTATTTTTGCCGCTTATTCAGAAGAGTTCGGCCTGATGGGTAATTTCTTGCTCATCGGCACTTTCTTGTTTTTGGTGTATCGTGGTTTGGTGATTGCCAGCCAAGCGCCGACGCAGTTCTCACGCTTGCTGGCGGGCGCGATTGCCATGATCTTTTTTATCTACGCCTTTGTGAACATGGGCATGGTTAGCGGGATTTTGCCCGTGGTGGGCGTGCCCCTGCCCTTTATCAGCTATGGCGGCACGGCGATGACGACGCTGGGCCTGGGCTTGGGCATTTTGCTGGCGATATCGAAGGCGCGCAAAATCATTCAGTCTTAGCGCAGAACATCGGGCAAGGGCTGTATCTTTGCGCTTGCGCAAAAGCCCAGCGCCACCGCGCCGGCAAAATAGCCGCCAAACGGCCCTAAGCGTGGCAAAATCACGCCTCTAGCTCCCTTCGGGTGCCTTTTTTATTTAACTGAAATTCATATCGTGAGCGAACTCTCTTCATCTGGCCACAGCGTGGCTGAACTCGATGCCATGACTGGCGGCGCTTTTAGCGCACCCACCGCAGGCGAACGCGCCGCGCGCGTGCGCGAGTGGCTGGCCCAAACGCCCAGCAGCGAGCTGATGCAAGAGGTCTTTAAAGAGCTGAGCGCCAAAGACAAGGGCGCAGCCAAGATCATTCGCGAAAAACTCGACGAACTCAAACGCGCCAAAAACCAAGACGCCATCGCCCAAGAATGGGCCGAGAAAGCGCGAGCGCTGGTAACAGCCAGCAAAATCAATATGGCCGATGCCTTGGCTTGGCAGCGCGACGCCGCCAAAGCGGGCGCGCCCTTGTCCAAAGAGCCGCTGCAAGGCCTGAAAAACCAACTGGCCGAGCGCATCAAACAGATTGAAGAGCTGCAACATCAAGCCCAAGTGCAGCGCGAAGCCGCCATCATGCTGGCGCAGCGCATCGAGATGTCTTCGACCAAAGCGTGGTCTGAAGTGGCCAAAATCGAAGCCGATTTGCAAAGTGATGTGAGCAACTGGCAGCAGCAAAGCGAGAGCTTGCCCGCACAAACGCAATGGGCCAGTGTCGACGCTAAATTTCCCTCACAGCTGGAAAGCGCCAAACAACAACTGCACATGGTTTGGGATGCTTTTAGCGCGGCATTGGCGCAGGCCAAAGTCGCCAGCGCCGACGCCAGCGCCAGCCTGCCACAAGTGCCGGTATGGGCCGAAGAAATCCGCGCCGCGCGTGCCGCAGCCTCAGGCGTGGTCGAAAAACCCAGCAAAGCCAAAGTGGACCCAGAGCAACGCAAAGCCGCCATTGCAGCCGTGCGCCAAGTGCTGGACAAACTGGAATTGGAATTAGCCGAAGGCCATGGCAAAGCCAGCGTGGCAGCGGCGACCGCCGTGCGCACCGCCTTGCGCGAACACGGCGGCCTGCTGGATGCCAAAACTGAAGTGCAAGTGCAAAACGCTTTGGGCGCCGCAGCAGAACTGGAAGGCTGGCAGCGCTGGCGCGCCAACCAAATTCGTGAAGATCTGATCAAAAAAGCCAAAGCCTTAGTCAGCGAGCCACTGGGTGGGCGCAAACAGCAAGAAGTGATACGCAATTTGCGCGAACAATGGAAGCAAACCGACCAAGGTGGCATGGCGAACAATGCCATGTGGAAGCACTTTGACGAAGCGTGCAACACCGCCCACAAAGTCGTAGAAGAGTGGATAGGCAAGGTCAAACAAGACGAAGCCGAACACAAAAAACAGCGTGAAGCTTTGATCGCCCAAGTACAAACTTGGACGAGTGAAAACGCGCAGCGCAGCGATTGGAAAGCCATCATCCGCGAGTTGCACAGCTTCACGGAGAAGTGGCGCAACGGCGGCCATGTGAGTGAAAAACTGTTTGAGCAATTGCAGCCACAATGGAAGAGCGTGATCAAAGCAGCGCATGCACCGCTAGAAGCCGCGCAAAAAGCCAGCATTGCGCTGCGCAAAGCCTTGATTGAAGAGTCCACGCAACTGGCCAACCTCGACTCTTTGCGCATAGACGCGGTCAAAGCCCTGCAAGCGCGTTGGCAAGCCGAGGCGCAAGCCGTGCCACTAGAGCGCAAATTTGAGCAAAAGCTGTGGGATGCATTCCGCAAACCCATAGACGAAGCGTTTAAACGCAAAACCCAAGAGCGCGAGAGCGTGCAACAAGCTGTGAGTGCGCACGACAAGCGCGTACTCGATGCCGTGCAAGCACTGGATGCCGCGCAAGCGAGCGCCGACGCCAGCGCTATTCGCACAGCCATGCTGGCGCTGGAAGCCGCCGTGCAAGGCCAGGCCGAAGCGGCCAATACGCCTAAAATCAATAAAGAATTGGCCGTTGAGCCCGCCAAACCTGCCTCAGCAGCTATTGAAGATGTAGCGCCAGAAGTAGCTGCGACTGCGAAGCCAGAAGCTGATGCCAGCGACGCACCTGATGCGGATGTAGTAGAAACTGCGCCAGTCAGCAGCGAGCCCGTCAAAGCCAGCGTACCGCGCAAAGCTGTTGTGGCCGTGCGCGGTGATGATCGCCCCGGCGCGAAAAAAGCCGATTCGCAAAGCAATGAGCGCCCCGGCAAAGGCGGCAAATTTAGCCGCGATGGCAAACCAGCCAGTCGCGATGGACGCGATGCCCGTGATTCACGCTCTGCAGCACCGCGCATGGACCGACGCCAAGACGAGCGCGCACCGATGGGGCCGCGCTTATCTAACCAAGCCTTCTATGCCCAGCGCGATGCACTCGAGCGCGCACAGGCCACTTTGAAAAAAATCGCTACCCAAGCGCATGGCGAGTCTGTGACCCAGCTGCTCGACAGCTGGCAGACACGCAATGCCGAAGCCATGCCACCAGCCGCCGAACTGGGCCGCGCGCTCAACACGGCAGCGCGCAATAAATGGGCAGCAGCCTTGGCCGCGAACCAGTCGGATGGTGCCGAAACAGCGCTCTTGCGCCTAGAGATCGCAGCCGATGCACCGACACCAGCCGAGCACATCGCCGCGCGCCGCATGTTGCAATTGCAACTGCTGACGCAGCGCAACAAGCCAGCTCCTGATCAAACCTGGACCGATGATGTCGCCCATGTTTTGAGCGCGCCGCACGATGCAGCGATGGCCAAACGCTTGCAAGGCGCGCTGAACAAACTGCTGCGCAAGTAAACGCGCTTAAGGCAACACGGCAGCAATCGCGCGTTCGCGTGCTTGCTGCATTTGCTCGGCTATCCACACCCCGTTGGCCAATTGCTCAGGCCTTGCGCCCGCTAAAACATCAGGCGCTTTAACGGTTTGCGCCGCATGCAAAGCGCCCAGCAATCGCGCCGCTTGCGGATAAGGGCGATCGGCAAAGCCCAAGCGCCCACGGGCATCGCATTCGCAAGCCAAGAGCACTTGCTCAAAACGCTCAGGACGGCGCAAGGCATCACACCGCTCGAGCAAGCGCAAGCTGGCTGCCGCCGAGAACTCCATGCTGCGGTGTATATTGCCGTGCTCTTTGGCCACGACTAGGGCTAGCTCTTTGCACTCAAGCGGCACCCGCAAACGCTTGCAGAGCTTTTGCAGCAAAACGACGCTGCGCGCTTCATGCCCGATGTGTTTAGGCAAAATGTCGACCGGTGTCGTGGCCTTGCCCAAATCGTGCGTCAAGCAGGCAAAGCGCACGGCCAAGCCCGCTTGCAGTTGCTGCGCCATTTGCAAGACCATCATGGTGTGTACACCGGTATCGATTTCAGGGTGATACTCGGCACGCTGGGGCACGCCCCACAAGGCATCTACTTCAGGCAATAAAACGCGCAATGCGCCACAGCCGCGCAACACCTCAAGCATGCGCACAGGCTGCGTTTCCATCAGGCCACGCGCCATTTCTTGCCAGACACGCTCAGCTACCAATGCCTGCACTTCGCCAGCAGCCACCATATCGCGCATCAGGTGCATGGTTTCAGGCGCAACCTCAAACCCCTCAAAGCGAGCAGCAAAACGCGCAAGCCGCAAAATGCGCACGGGGTCTTCGGCAAAGGCAGCAGACACATGGCGCAATACTTTTGCTTCAATCGCCCGCAAACCGCCGTAAGGGTCTATCACATGCGCGCGCAAATCACTCAGCGTCAGATGGGGCCAATCGGCACGCAAGACCAGCTCTTGTGGCAAGGCCATGGCATTGACCGTCAGGTCGCGGCGCGCCAAATCGTCCTCAAGGCTGACATCAGGCGCAGCGTGCATGGCAAAGCCGTGATAGCCGGGCGCCGTTTTGCGCTCAGTGCGAGCCAAGGCGTATTCCTCTTTGGTATGGGGATGCAAGAAAACTGGAAAATCTTTACCCACGGCCAGATAGCCAAGCGCCAGCATTTGCGCTGGACTCGCGCCCACGACCACCCAGTCGCGATCCGCCCCAGGCTTGTTCTGCCCCAGAAAAATATCGCGTACCGCGCCGCCAACCAAGTAAATTTTCATACCACCATTATTCTTCAAAAAAATAAAGCCGCTGGGTAGCGGCTTTATCAGATCAGGCAGCTTGTCGCTCCAGCAGACCCTAGCTCGCCTCTGCTTCGACTTTCGTATAGCTTTGAATAATGCCGAGCAGCTCATCCTCAGAGTACGGTTTACCCAAGTAGTGATCTACGCCCAAGGTCAAAGCGTGCTCACGGTGCTTGTCTGCAATGCGCGAGGTAATCATCACGATCGGCAGGTCTTTCAAGCGATCTTGCGCGCGGATGTTGCGAGCCAAGTCAAAACCGTCCATGCGCGGCATTTCAATGTCAGACAAGATCACACTTGGCAACTCGCCTTCGGCCAGTTTTTCAAGCGCCATCAGACCGTCATTCGCCAAGAGCACGCGGTAGCCTTCGCGTTGCAGCAAGCGTTGCGTGACACGGCGCACGGTGATCGAATCATCCACCACCATGACCAATGGCGTTTGATTCTCAAGCTGCTCAGTGCTCGCACCCACCAATTTAGATTGCGCAACATAATGCGTTGCACGCTCACCATAGACCGCATGCAAAGCGACGGGGTTGTATATCAACACCACCGCGCCCGAAGCCAAAACCGACATGCCCGCCAAACCCGGCAGACGCGAGAGCTGGG
>CAZUUN010000074.1:0-7292 GCA_964622735.1 uncultured Burkholderiaceae bacterium
ACGAACTGCGCCTTGCCCCAAAGCTGGTTTTTTAAATAAGCCGCACCCGCCAAGTATTGCAAACGCACATCGCGCGGGTTGCTGTGGTGCGCCGCTTCTATGCGGGCGAGCCAGTCGTGCTCCAGCTGGCCCAAAGCGTTCTCTAGCGTGTCGATGGTGGCTTGTTGCAAATGCTCGGGCAGGCTGGCGTAGCGCTGCCATAGCGGCAGCAAACGCTCGCGCACCAAGTGGTTGTGTTGCTCATCGCCATGGTTCAGCTCTAACAGGCGCAGCGCGGCGCGGTGCATGACCTCGGGCAGCTCTTGTTCGCTTTTGGAGAGCTTATTCCAGGCCACTTGCAACTGGCCCACATCTTGTGCGTTGCCTATCAGCGTTTGTATCAGCCTAGACTGCAAGCTTTGCGCCACATGCGGCGCAAAGGCATTGTGCTTGCACAATAGGCGCGCGGTTTCTAAGGCGGATTCGTTTTGCCCTGAGAGTTGCGCGACTTTGAGCTTCAAGCGCAGCGCCTGCACACGCCGCTGCGCGCCTTGGGGCAAGCTTTGCAAGTATTGCCAAGCCAGCTCGGCATTGCCATCGTCTAGCGCCCAACGCGCGGCGCGCAGGCCTAGGCCCTCGCTTTGCTCGCCTACAGTCAGGCCGTATTGTTGCGCCCACTTCAGGTGCTCGGCGCGGGCGTCGGTGTCGCGCAGTTGGTGCGCGCTCTCAGCCGCCAGCATGTGCGCCAGCATTTTTTCTAGGGCTGTGGCGGGGCTGCTGCCCAGCCCCAAGTGCGTGTCAGCATGGGCAATGGCCAATTCTGCGGCCTTGCGCGCACGGCTAAAGCGCCCGGCGCTCTGTTGGGTCATGGCCTGCACCAGCTGCTGGTACATGGCGCGTTCGTGGTATTGGCTGCGCCAGTTTTGCGCCCGGCTGGGCATGGCAAATAAAAGCTGCAGCGCCCGCAGGGCGATGTAGAACAGCACAAACAGCGCCAGCAACAAAAGCACAAACAGATTGAGCGAAAGGTTGATGCGGTAAGGCTGCCAAAAGAAAGCGATGGTGGCGGCGTTCTCGCCCGCAAACAAAGCCAAGCCCACCGCCGAAGCGGCTAAGAGCAAAAGCCAAGCCAAGGCTTTCATGGTTTGCGCTGGCCTTGCGTTTTGCTGCGCGGCGCAGCTGCTTGGCTGGCTTGATAGCGGGCGCTAGCAGCGGCAATGGCGCGGGCGCTCTCGCTGGCCGTGGGCACGCTGTCTTGGCCGCTTGGGCCACTCAGGCTTTGCGCTTGCGTGAGCAGCTCTTGGGCTTTTTTGTAAGCGGGCGTATTGGTGTCGCTATAAGTCTTGAGTTGTTTGCTCACCTGCGCCAAAGCAGATTGCGCCGCCAACAAGCGGCGCGAGAGCAGGGCGGTGCGGGCGCTCAGCAGCTGCAGTTTGATGTTTTCGCGCACAAAGTAAAGCTCACTCGGGCTGATCAAGGCGGCATCGGCGCTGTCAACGCGGCTGATTTGCAGCAAGCTGCGCACCTGCACCCACGCAGGCATGAGCCACCGCTGCCACTTGGCTGGCGGCGTGGCGCTAGCAGCTGCGCTGCTGCTCACATCGCTGTCTTTGCGCGGCTGTTGCGCCAGCATGGGCAAGCGGTCGATGCTGTCGGCCAAGCGGTCTAGGCGCTCCACGGCGGCGGCAATGTCGGGGTAGCTGCCGGTTTGCAGGCGTTCTAAATCACGCGAGATGGCGGCCAGTACGGGCTGCAGAAAAACCGCACCCTCGCCACTTTGGCCCAAGCGTTGCTCGGCTTGTTGCAGCGCGTCGATCAGGGTTTGGGCATTGCCGGTGAATTGGGCTTGCTGCTGTGCTAAACGCAGGCTGGACTCGATGTCGGCCAGCAAATAATCGTTTTGCGTGCGTGCGGCGTTTTGCAACAAAGTCTCGACTTGCGTGTTTTGCGCGTTAAAGGCGTCGAGCTTGGCATCGACCAGCGCTAGTTTGGCCTGTGTGCTGTCGCTTCGTTCGGTGCTGCTGCTAGCGAGCAACTTGGCCTCTTGCGCGAGTATTTGCGCTTGGGCGCTGGCGCTGGCCAGATTGTCTTGAATGCGTGCGAGCTTGCTCCAGAGCAAGAAATTGCCCAGCAAACTCGCCAGCGCAAGCAGCGCCACCAGGGGCAGCCAACTGCGCGTGGGTGCGAGTAGCACCGGGTGGGCAGCGGGGGGCACAGGGCTAGAGATGGCAGGCGTATCGCTCATAAGTGAAACATTGTAAGTCGCCGATTTCGTTTGCGCTGCCAGCCGCGTCTGCTGCATACAGCCTATCGGCTGATTGGCGTTTTTGCCCTACACTGTGGGCATGTCCAAGCCTAGTCCCACTTTCGAAATTCATGTTCACGGCGATGTGCAGTTGCGCGCGGGCGTGACTTATGAAGAAGTGCAAGAAGCCCTGCGCCCTTTGTGGCAATATGTGGGCGCGGCTACGCTCAAAGCCGCTGCCGACAGCAGTTTTGATGAAGAACCGGGCATCAGCTACGACAAGCGCACGGGTTTGCTCACGCTGTGCTGGACTTTGTCGGGCGGCGATGATTTTCGCTACGCACTCGACGAGCTGTGCTTGGGCCTGAACGAATTGGCCGCCGAAGGCGCGGCGATTGAGGTCAGCTTCTACGATGTGGAGTTTGACGAAGACGAGCACGACAGCGAAGAAGAAGCGCGTGACGACTTTGTGTTGCTCTTTGTCGGCCCCACACCAGCCGACATCATGCAAGTGCAGCGCAATATTTTGGTTGAGCATGTGACCGCCATCATGGACCAGTACTTCGAAACCGAAGAACTCGGCGGCGTCATTGGCGAGATCGACAAACTCTTTCACCAGCGCTTTGATAATTTGGTCAGCTCGTTGCAGCTGGGCAAACCACCGCGCGCGGCAGCGCCCAATCGCGGTGGCCGCAAATCACGCCGCCAGCATTAAAAACCAAACTGCATCAGTCTAGTCAATCACTATCGATTTGCTAGCTGCTCAGGCAGTTTTGGCGGCTTAAAACGCCAAAAACACCCTTAAAAATGAGCCGGTACGCTGTTTTTAAACAATGGCGCGGTTGTCATTCATCTTGACCATGCCCTTGACCACGCGGTAGAGGAACCAGATCGAGATAATGCCCCAAGCGATCCAGCCCGGAATGAGCAAGAGCAGCCACAAAGGTGCCGTCACCAAATACCAAAAGCCGCACCATAAAGTCGAGCGTATGCGCCAGCTAAAGTGGCTCTCTTGCCAAGTGCCCGCCGCGTCGCCTTTTTTCACCAAATCGATGATGAGCGCAATGATGAGCAAACCCACGCCCGCTTGGGTCGAGGGCAAAACCGCCGCTACAGCCACGATCAGGTGTAAAAAATAGCTGATCCAACCGATGGTTTTCAGGTCGCGGGCTTTTTCTTCTAGATTCATGGGGCTTATCCTTTGTGTAATTTAAGGTTTGCGCGCTGCTTTTTCAGCAAGGCCACCCAAACCTTCGCGGCGCGCCAACTCGGCCAACACTTCATCGGCGCCGAGGCCATAGTGACTGAGCGCGACCAAGGTATGAAACCACAAATCAGCGGCTTCGTAGACAATTTTGTCGCGCGCTAGGCCCGCATCCGCATCTTTGCAGGCCATGATGAATTCGCCCGCTTCTTCGGCCACTTTTTTCAAAAAGGCGTCAGGCGCTTGGGCAAAAAGTTTGGCCACATAGCTGCTGCTCGGGTCGGCGCCCTTGCGGCTGGCTATGGTGGAAGAGAGTTGCGTTAGCGTATCGCTCATGGTTTAGAAGTGTAGATGCTGTCGGGGTTTTTCAAGATGGGCTCGGTGGCTAGCCACTCATTCTTTTCTAATTTTTGGTAAAAGCAACTGTGGCGCCCGGTGTGGCAGGCTATGCCCGGCTCGTGCCCGAGCTGCGTGACTTCGAGCAAGATGACATCGTTGTCGCAATCGAGCCGCATGCTGTGCACTGTTTGCACATGGCCAGATTCTTCGCCTTTGAACCAAAGTTTGCCGCGCGAGCGGCTAAAGTAAACGGCGCGGCCCAGCTCGGCGGTTTTGGCCACGGCTTCGCGGTTCATCCAAGCAAACATCAAAATGTCTTTGCTGCCACGCTCTTGTGCAATGGCGGGCACCAAGCCTTGGGCGTCCCATTGGATGGCGTCTAACCAGTTTGTATCAGTCATAGTGGGCTTGATTGTAGTGAGTGCCTTCAGTCGGCGGCATCCAGCCGAATGCGCACTTGCGTCGCGGGCGTCACCTGGGTTTGCTTGGCCACGATCAGGCCTTTGGCGTATTGTGTCAAATCGACCTGCCAGTCTGGGCTGCTGCTGGCTTTGCCTTGCAGCCAATCAAACAGCAAAGGCATAGGAATGCTGCTGCCCGTGAGCGCCTGCATCATGGCGGCCACGCTTGGGTAATCCTGCGGCGCGCCGCCCTGCAGCAGTTGCGCCGCACTGGCTTGCCAGTGCAACTCAGCCAAAGTCGTGCCTAAAGGGTTTTGTATGGCCAAGCTACCCTGTGTGGCCGAGCCGCGCAAAGCAAACTGCGCCGCAAAGACCTGCGCGGCTTGTGTTTGCGTGGCCTCGGTTTGGATGTTGATGCGGCCCGAGGCCACAAATTCCTCGCTGCACACTTCGCTGCGCGGAATGTTTTGAATCGCTAACGACGAGCCATCGATGCTGACGCACTGCACATGGTATTGGGGGCTAAGCGCTTGCGTGTCCACCGGCGTTTGCCGCGGCGCGCTGCTGCAGCCCAGCAGCAGCAAGCTGCTGCCAGCCCAGCTGAGTAAGGTGATGCGTGATATCACAGCGGCGCTTTCAGGCGTTTCACGGTTTCTAGCAAGATGGCGTTGCTCGGCTTATCGGTCTTGGCTTGGCGCCACACTTCGAGGGCGCGTTCGCGCTCGCCCAGCTGCCACAGCACTTCGCCGTAATGGGCGGCGATCTCGACATCGGGCAGGCGGTCGTAGGCATATTGCAGCAAGCGGCGCGCCTCGGGCATATTGCCCATGCGGTAAGCGACCCAGCCCAAGCTGTCGGTAATCATGGCGTTACCTGGCGCCAGTTGCAGCGCTTGCTCGATCAATTGCTTGGCTTCGGGCAGCCGCTCATTGCGCTCTGCCAAGCTGTAACCCAAAGCGTTATAGGCTTGCGGGTCTTGCGGTTTTTGCGCGATCAGCTGGCGTAGCAGCATTTCCATTTCGGCCATTTTGCCGAGCTTCTCGGCCAACAAGGCCAAGTCGTATTGCGCATCCGAATCGCTGGGATTTTTTTGCGCGTAAGCGCCTAGCAAATCATAAGCTGTTTGGTATTGCTCGGCGCTGCTCAGCACTTGGGTTTGGATATAGACCTTGGTGCGGGCATCAAAAACCTCAGACTCCGGCAAGCGCTCAATTTGTTTGAGCGCTTGTTGCCACTTGCCTTGTTTAACCAGCAGCAGAGCACGGCGACTTTGCAGGCTGATATTGTTGCCAGCCTCATCGCTGACCAAATCCAGCCATTTCTCGGCTTGCGGGTAGTTGCCGCGCTCTTCAGCCAAACGGGCCAAAGAGATATAGGTCTCGTTGCGCAAGCTGCCGCCTTCGTCGTCGTTACCAGCTTGAATCATCTCTAGGCCGTGCATCAAAGACTGCTCGGCGCCAGCAAAATCGCGCAGGCCCATTTTGACCAAACCCTGAATCAGCCACATGCGCGAAGCGTTGGGGCGGTCTTGCAAAATCACATCCAGCTGTTTTTGCGCTGCCGCGTAGTCTTCCGTGTCTATCAACAAGCTGGTGTAAGCCGCGCGCAAACCAGTGTCGGGCTGGCCCGTGCGCATGATGGTGTCAAGACGCGCGCGCGCTTGTGTGCGCTGCGCCGCGCTGGCGGCGTGGCTGTTGGTGCTTTTGGCGGCATTGCGCCCAGGGTGCAAGGTGTCGAGCAAGACCCAAGCGACCGCTTCGTTTTGGCTGGGCTCGTCCTTCACGCGCAGCAGCGCATCGAGCGCGCCGCTTTCATCGCCGCGCTGCAAACGCAGGTCGGCCAAGCTGATCCAAGCGGCAGAGGCGTAAGCGCTGTCTTGCGTGTAAGGCAGCAGCGTTTGCTCTAGTGCCGCGTAGGTGGGCGCTTCTAAAGCTTTGCCCGCAGCAAAATACTTGGGCACGATCGCAATCGCCGCGAGGCGGTCAGCGCCCTTGGCATTGCGCAGAAAAGTTTGGCTGGCCTGCACCGCCGGCATTTGCTCGCCCGCCAAAATGTGCAGTTGCAAGGCGTAGCGCGCCGCGTGCACCGATTGCGGGAAGCTGCGCAACCATGCGTCGATGATTTGTTTGCCTAACTTCGGCGCGCGTGCGCGCACCGCCAAATCAGCCGCGCGCTGATACAGCTCGGGGCGCGAGTATTCTTTGCGTGCCAGCCCATACATCAGGGCCGCGCCTGCCGCCGTTTGGCCTTGGTTAGCCAACATCTCGGCGCGCAAAATGTCGTAGAACAGGGCCGCGTCCATGTCCGAATCGGCTGCTGCGCTACTGCCTAGACTGGGCGGCGTTGGCGCGGCGCTAAGCGCCCCATTCAAGAAGAAAAGCCCCAGCGGCAGGGCGAGCAAAAAGGGGCGAGCAAGAAGTTTCAGCATATGGCGCATGATAATGCAGCAGCCTATTGTCTGTTTGCCCCCAGGGGCCGCCCCTCCATGCCTGAATTACCCGAAGTTGAAACCACCCGCCTGAGCTTTGCCCATCGCATCGCTGGTGCCAGCATCCGCCAATTGCGTTTGGGCAAACCGCTGCGCTGGCCCTTAGGCGTAGTGCCTGAGCACCTGCAAGGCAAAACCGTGCTGGCGGTGCGCCGTCGGGGTAAATATTTATTGCTCGATTTGGATGAAGGCTTGTTGCTCTTGCATCTGGGCATGTCGGGCAGCTTGAGCTTTCAGCCCGAGCCGCCGCCCGCGGGCCCGCACGATCATTTGGATTTGTACACCAGTCGCGGTGTTTTGCGTTTAAACGACCCGCGTCGTTTTGGTGCGGCGGTGTATGCACCCTTGGGCGAGGCTGATGCGGTGGCGCAAAAATTACTCGGTAATTTGGGCGTTGAGCCTTTTGACGCCGCCTTCACGCCGCAGCATTTGCACGCAGCGCTGCGTGGCAAGACGGCCAGCATCAAGCAGGTTTTATTGGCGGGCAAGGCCGTGGTGGGCGTGGGGAATATTTATGCCAGCGAGGCCTTGTTTCTTGCGGGCATCCGCCCGACCCAAGCCGCAGGCTGCATCAGCCTAGCACGGGCGACGCGCTTGCATGCGGCGATTCAAACCATCTTGCAGCGCGCGCTTGAT
>CAZUUN010000075.1:0-7197 GCA_964622735.1 uncultured Burkholderiaceae bacterium
GCTGCATGGTTTTGATTGTGGCAGACTTGCGTATCTTGCTTAGCAGTCAGATTTTTTGATTGTTTTAGGCTGTTTACCCCACCAAATCTGCCTGAGCAGCTAGCAAAATAATAGTTCACACCATCGTTTATGCCGCGCTTTTTTTGCCCCCTAGACCTGACCGCCGAGGCCCTGATCGAACTGCCCGCCGGTGCTGCCCGCCATGTGCAAGTGCTGCGTATGCAGCCTGGGCAACCGCTAGAACTCTTCAACGGCCAAGGCGGCAATTGGCAAGCCGAGATTGTGGCGATGACGCGCAGCAGCGTCAGCGCCCGCATCTTGAGCCATGACGCGAGCGAGCGCGAATTAGCCACGCCACTACACATTGCCATCAGCCTGCCCGCGAACGAGCGCATGGATTGGCTGGTAGAAAAAGCCACTGAGCTGGGCGTGGCCAGCATTCAGCCGCTGATGTCTGAGCGCAGCGTGCTGCGCTTGGGCACCGCCGACGGCAAGGACAGCGCCGACGAGCGCAGCATGAAAAAAACCGCGCACTGGCGCAATGTCGCCATCAGCGCGGCCGAGCAATGCGGTCGCACGCGCGTGCCCAGCGTCGCGCCTGTGCTCAGCCTGCCCTATTGGTTAGCGCAGCGTGATCGCAGCTTGGCCACCTTTGTTTTAAGCCCGCCGCACGCGGGCAGCAGCCCGCCTTTGTTGCAAGCGGTGGCGCCGGGCCTTGCGGCCGTTTTTCTCATCGGCCCCGAGGGCGGCTTGAGCGAGAAAGAAGTCACACTTGCGCTAGAGGCTGGCTGTAAGCCCTGCCACCTAGGCGCGCGCGTGCTGCGGGCCGAGACCGCGCCCTTAGCCATTTTGGCCGCACTGGCCTTGCGCGAGTTGAGCTGATGCGCCAACGCTTATTGCTAGCCCGCGTTTTGCTGCGCTCGATGCTGCATGCCCTGAAAGGCAGCTGGCTGATGTGGCGGCGCTTTCCGACTGCGACGCAAGCTGAAAAAAATGCCCTGAGCAAACAATGGGCGCGCGAGTGCTTGCGCATTTTTAATGTGGAACTGGATGTGCAAGGCGAGCCGCAGGTCGAAGGCCCTTTGCTCGTGGTCAGCAACCATATTTCATGGCTCGATATTTTGGTGCTCTTGGCGGTGCAACCGGTGCACTTTATCTCGCGCATAGAGAACGCCAAATGGCCCGTCTTGGGTTATTTGATACGCGGCAGCGGCACGATATTTGTGGCGCGCGAATCCAAGCGCGACACCGCCCGCGTGGTGGCTCAAATTGCGCAGTATTTAAAAGCGCAGCGCGGCATGGTCGCTTTTTTCCCCGAGGGGCGCACCAGCACGGGCACGGGCGTGGCGTACTTTCACGGCAATATGTTGCAAGCGGCAATAGACAGCGCCGTGCCGGTGCAAGCCTTGGCGCTGGACTACCGATTGGCTACGCCTGAGCAAGCGCGCAGCAGCGCCGTGAGCTATGCCGACATCAACTTTGTGCAATCGGTGCTCAACACTTTGGCGAGCGGCCCCTATATTGCCCGCGTTTACTGCGCCGCGCCTATGGAAAGCCGCGACTGGCAGCGCCGCGAGCTGGCAGCGCAACTGCGCAGCACCATCATGCAAATGCGCGGTGACATCGACAGCAGCGAAGACGATTAAGGCTGCTGCTCACTAGCCTGCGTTTGCCGCAGCAAGCCCCAAGCGGCCAGCGCCAAGACCGCCACACCGGCGATTAAAACCAACCACAGCCACAGCTTGCGCGGGTCGGCGCGCAAGTCTTGCCACCATTGCGCCAGCGCGCCTGCGGGTGCATTAACGCTGACTTTTGCCGCATCCAGTTGCACATAGGGCAGCTTCTGCCAGCATGCGCCCCAGGCCGCTTCGCCCACTTGCATTTCGCGCAATTGCGCCGCCGTCAAGCGTGCGGGCAGGCGCTCATCTGCGGGCACATGCCGACCAACAACCAAGGTGTATGGTGGGCTACCGCTGGCAAATGCCAACAACTCTTGCCTAGCCACTTGGGCTTGCGCCTGCACCTCAGTCGCTAACAAAGGCGTGGCATCGCGGCTTTCTATGCGCAGCTCGCGCACAGACAGGCCCGTCACACCGTTCATGTTGATTGACGCGTAATTTTGCACACCTGCGCCAGTGCCACTGCGCCACAGGGTTGCGTGTGCCACGGTGCGCCACGGGGTATTCGCGTTCGAGCGGCCACTCACCGTCACCGGTGCATAGTAATTACCAGTTCGATTCAGATTGACGGCCAAGCGCTCGATGCGCGTGCCAAAGGGCAGCGTCCAATGCAAATGCCCGTCTTTGCCAACTTGCGGCTGATCCAAGGCGATGTCGTGCAAGACTGGTGCAGCATTTTTTGCTACCGCCAAGGCTTGCATTTTTTCTATGCGCAGGCCTTGCACTTCGGGCGGCCAGCTGATTTTTAAGAACTGCCCTCTGGCATCCCACGGCGCGCCTAAATGCACCTTCCAATTTTGCGGCGCATCCTTACCCGCTTGCTCAAATTGGTAGAGCGTGGCATCCGCTTCCAGCCGGTACCAGTCGCGCATATTGGTGCTGCGGTACAAAATCAAATCCACCGGTTGGTTGCTGGGCAATTGCGCTTGCAAAACAATGTTGGCAATTTTGATATCTGCTTTGCGCAAATCAAACACCACCGCAGGCGCTGCGCCCTTCGCATTCCGTTCGCTGCCAGTACGAATCTCGATTTGTGTTTGGCTTTTATCTGCGCCTTGCATGTTGATGGCGACCGCAGCACCTTTGCTGCTTGCACTGCCGCTTTGTTGTAGGGGCAAGGCATTAAAGCTGGGGCCCGTTTGCTCCGCCGCTTGTTCTGAGCCGCTGCACTGCCCACCCGCGTCGCCCCAATAGCTGGGCAGCATATGCCCCTGTGCGTCCAGCACTTGCACATCATCGCCACGCGGGCTTTGCATTTGCGCCAGCGCTTTGGCTGGTAAATCGATGCGCAACCAAGCGCTGCTGGCTGCCGCTGGCTGTACGGGCGCGCGGTAGCTGTAATCAGCCACAGCGTCTACGGTGAATTTATTAACCGCTATCGCAAAAACACTGATACCGACCAACACTACAGCGACCCAAGCGTGCTTGACGCCAAAAACCTTCTTATTCTTCATTTCATTCTTTCTCTATAGCCTGTGCTTTAGGCGGAATCGGTGCAAAGTAGCCTACGATCAACATCAAAGCGCCCACGGCGATAAAGCTGACGATGCGCTCGGCGCCGCCCGAATTGGACAAATCGACCACGAGCAGTTTGAGGAGCGTCAGGCCCAGCAAAGCCGCACCCACCATCCACAAGCTGCGTTGGCTGCGGCGGTGCGCCAGCACCATCAGGCACAGCGCCAGCGTCGTCCACAAGATGGAGTAACCCGCCTGCACCACAAAGGAGTGGTAGAGCGCTGATGCGTCCCATTCCACGCCCCAATAATGGTGCGCCACGCGCAGCCACATGGTATTGACGACGACAAAGGCGACCGCCAGCAAAGCTTGCACGCGGCGCAAACTGCCCAAGGCTGGCGCGCCTGCTGCGCTCTGCCCCAACAAGCCAAAGGCACGCATGCGCAGCAGATAAAGCGCCACCACTGCCAGCGCCAGCAGCAAGCTGATGTCGGTTGGATTGAGCAAAGGCACATAGGGCAGCGGCGGCGCGTGCGCGCGCGAACTAACTGCTACGCCCAGCGTGGCCAACACCAACACGGTGGCCAAAATACCTGCCGCGGTTTTGACATAAGCGCGACCATAAGGTCGCAGCGGCCAGCGCGCAGGCGCATCGCCCAGGCTGGCGGCGTAGGCGCTCTGCCGCGTCAAAACCGCTAAAACGCCCGTTGCAGCCAGCATAAAGATGACGCTGGCCCAAGCGGTGTTCCACAGCTCGTAGCTTTCGATCAACCAGTACAAAGCATCGTGCAGCAGAATGAGCGCCAACAGCACCACGCCCACATGCGCCCAGTACCACAGGCGACTGGCCTTACCCTGCTGCGAGCCATCTAAACGGCGCAGCAGATAGACAAAAATTGCTACTACCAAGGGCCAAGTCAGCCAGCCTAAAGAGTACAGAAACTCGTGCATGCGCCAGCGCTCTACACACGCGGCGACCAGCAAGACCGGTAGCAAGCAATAGGCTGGCAACTTGGCCACACGCAAGGGCAGGCTGCGCCGCGCCAAGGCCCAGTGATGCAGCAGCAGCGCGCTGCCCGCATAGAACAGCAGCCAAGCGTACACATGGTATTCACGCTGCAAACCGTAATAGCCGTAGCTGATACTCGCGTCTTGCCCGAGCGGATATATGCGCTTGGTGATTTGCCAAGTACCCGCCAGCAGCCACCACGCTAAACCTATCAAAAAGAGCGGCGTGGGCGCTATGCGCTCCAACTCGCGCACCAATTGCGCCAGCGCGGCACGCAGCCCAGTCAAATCTTGATCGCGCGTTTGCTCGGCGCGGTTGTGCACCAAATAAGTCACGATCCAAGCCGCCAGGGCCAGCGCAACCAAGCTCAAAAACTGCGGGTGCAAGATGCTGTCGCCCTGCGCGCCTCGCCCTTGATTCAAAAAGGCCATGCCAGCCAGCACCTGCAGCGCCAAGCCTGTGCCACGCGCAAACCATTGCTGTTGGCGCTGGCCTATCCAGTAGACCGCTGCGCCCTCTAGCGCCCAAACTGCGGCCGTCCATTTGGCGTCGAGCGCCAGCGGCACCGCGACAGATACAAAGACCAGCGCCAGCGCTAAATAGCTTTGCGCCAACCACAGCGACACGGTCGATGCGCTCACCTCGCTATCAGCCTGAGCCTGCTTGCGGCTATGGTGCATGACGGCATAGCCCAAGAGCACATAAAACGCCGCCAATGCCAAAGCCGAGAAGGCCGCGCCGTATTCAATGCTTGACACCAATTGCACCTGCAAACTAAAGGCAGCGATGGGCGTGCCAAACAGCAGCAGGGTGTCGAGCGCCAGCGCCTCAGACAAGCTGTGGCGCAGGGCGTAAAACAAGGCCGCCAAGGCATAGATCAAGAAGAAGGCGATGAGGAAGGGCTGCGTGTTGGCATAAAACTCGGGCGCATACGACAAGGCGCTCCACGCGCCCATAACGCCAAAGGTGGCAAAGAAGCCCAGCAGGTTGAGCGGACGCCAGGCTTTCTTCCACGCGATAAAACCGATCGCCACATTCAGCAGCAAGTAGTAGCTGAACAAGCCCACATAGTCGTTAGAACCGGTCGAGACCAAAATCGGCGCGGCAAAGCCACCCGTAAAACCGATAAAGGCCATGGCCTTGTTGTTTTGCAAGAGCGCGATGAGCGTGGCAAAAACGCAGATCAACACCAGCAAAGCAAAGGCCGCGCCCACAGGCAGCAGCGCGTACAAACGCAATGCCGCAAACACGGTGAGGTAAAGCACGCCCACGCCCGCACCCTGCAAGGTATAGGCGTAAGCAGTGCGGACGCTGTCGGCAGCGGCCAAAGCCTTGCCCCGCAAGACAAAGCCAAAAGCGAACAAACCCACACCCGCCGCGCCAATAAAGGCCATGCGCAGCGCGGGCGGGAACAGACCCGCATCAGCCGCGTATTTGGCTAAAAAGGCCAAGCCGATAAACAAAATCAACACGCCCACGCGCACGATCGTGTTGCCACCAGCCAGCCAGTTTTGAAAACTTTGCTGCAAGCGGTCCAGGGCATTGGGTTGGTATTCGATCGCTTCAACTTCAGCCGCGGGTAGCTCTTCGTGCAGTGGCTGCTCACTGTATTGCGCTGAAGTAGATTGCGCTTTAACTGGCACTGATTCGGGTGCATCCATAGTCTGCGGCTGCATAGCAGTCACAGTCGCAGCGCTGGCAGTCGATGGGGTCAACGCCAACTCGGCCTGCGCTTGCGCCGCTGCGGCGGGCTGCATGGGCGCTTTGTCGGTTTGGATGTGCAAGCCGCGCAAATGCTCTTGCATCAGCTCTGCCACATGCGTGTCGAGGTATTGCTTCCACTCGCTGCGCAGCACACGGCGCAAGCTCCAGCCCACAGCCGCACCCACCAGCGCCCAAGACAAAAGAGCGATAAAGCCGCCCCGATAAACGAAAGCGTGCGCGCTGCCAAACAGGCCCCAGATCAAACCCCAAATTGCGCCCCATAAGACCATAGCCATCCCCTTATTCTTTTCGTTCTGCTGCGGCTTAAGACCACCGCTAATTAGCACCCTAAGACCTGAGCTATACAAATAATAGCTGCCCAGGCAGATTACACGGCAAAAACTGCCTTAAACGGTCGCAAGTATTGCACAAAAAGCCCGCGCTGGCTAAAGGTAAAATCATCTCTTTTGCGCCCAGCACGCTGCGCGCTTTTTGCACCCGCTTCGGCTACTGGCACCACCATGCAACACCAATCCATCCTCATCCTCGATTTCGGCTCACAAGTCACCCAACTCATCGCCCGCCGCGTGCGCGAGGCGCATGTCTATTGCGAAGTCCACCCTTGCGATGTATCGAACGAATGGCTGCGCGAGTTTGTGGCGCAAAACGGCGTCAAGGGCATCATCCTCTCGGGCAGCCACGCCAGCGCCTATGACGATGCGACCGACAAAGCGCCATCTGCCGTGTTTGAGCTGGGCTTGCCCGTGCTGGGCATTTGCTACGGCATGCAAACCATGGCGCTGCAATTGGGCGGGCAGATTGAGGGCGGCCACAAACGCGAGTTTGGTTATGTGGAAGTCAAACCCGTGGGCCAGTCTGCGCTGCTCGATGGCATTCGCGACTCGCTATCGGGCGACGCCGATATGCTGAAAGTGTGGATGAGCCACGGCGACAAAGTCACCGCCCTGCCGCCCGGCTTTAGCCTGATGGCCGCCAGCGACAGCTGCCCGATTGCGGGCATGGCCGACGAGGCGCGCCGATTCTATGGCCTGCAATTCCACCCCGAAGTGACGCACACCGTGCAAGGCCGCGCCATGCTTGAGCGCTTTGTCATCGGCATTTGCGGCGCGCGCGCCGACTGGATCATGCAAGACCACATTGCCGAGGCGGTCGAGAAAATTCGCCAGCAAGTGGGCACAGAAGAAGTGATTTTGGGTTTGTCAGGCGGGGTTGATTCCTCCGTTGCCGCGGCACTTATCCACCGCGCCATTGGCGACCAGCTCACCTGCGTCTTTGTCGACCACGGCCTGCTGCGCCTGAATGAGGGCGACATGGTGATGGACATGTTTG